>NZ_JAMQJY010000003.1:300000-389449 GCF_023703085.1 Alkalicoccobacillus plakortidis
TTTTACAAGCTGATAGCCATACATATCATCTTGTTCTAAAAGTTGTAGCACAAGTAACGATGTACTTCCTTTCAGTAGCTCACGATTAAACATACAACACCTACCTAGAATTAATGGGTATGTTTATTGTAATCAACTGGGAATTAATAAGCAACAAAAAAATCACCTAGCTCTTCAGCTAGATGACTCCACTATCTGTTCTTAAATATCATAACACCAATAATAACGGCAACTAATGCAATAAGCGCGAGACCAGATCCAAGCAAAATCATAATGTTCATTATGTCCATCTCCTTCACCCTTCCCCATTCACGCTTATTAATGAATCATTTCAGTCCGATTTCTCTTTTGAGCTAGTTTATTTGTAGCAACATAAGCCCCAAGTGCTGCCAAAAGTGCAAAAAGAAACGGAACGCTAGCCGTCCCAAATTGAATGGATGACTCTGTCGCACCTTGTATAGAATTTGTAATAGATGGCACATACATCATTGTAAGGACGAACCCTGATGCAAGCTGAAGTAATAAAAAGATAAAGGAAAAACTCATAATAAAAACAAGCAATTTTTTCACGACAAAACCTCCTTGCTTAAGTTACGTTATTAGGAAAATAAGGTTTCATTTTCATATTTATTTAAGCATAAAGGAAGATCAATGTATGTTCAATAGGTGGAGAGGAGCATAATTGACTGCACTTATCAGTGATGAGATGTCCTTTTTATCAAGCAACGTCTATCACAATATGCTCTAACCCCATATAAAAAACGAGATCACAAAGATCTCGTTCAAATCTCAACAATATCAACTAATTTTGATTGGATAATATATCGATCTGGTGCGCTTCCTACAAAATCAAAAGGGTAACAGGTTGTTAGAGTTAACGTTGCCTCGTCCTTATCAACAATGACTGTCCGATCATCGGCATCTGTAATCCAGATGTCATCGATCTCATACTCATATCTCTGACCTTCGTACTCTAGATAAAGGACATCTCCTAGTTCAACAGCACCTAATTCAGAAAATACGGTATCACGATGTCCACTTAAAACCGTATGTCGCTTCTCATCTGGAGTCGTTGTCCATTGACTAACATACATGCCGACACCTTGCTTTAAGGTTTCGTCATCTGTGCCCCAATAGGTCTTATATGATTTTTCAATCTCAGGAATAACTAGCCGTGACATTTCAGCACCCACATGATAAAGGTCGATCTCATCACTCATGACCGGATCAGTCACAGAATCAGACTCTTCCTCTAGGCTACTTTCCTCATTTTCTACTTCTTGGCGTTCAACTTTAGCGGTCTCTAACGCTTCAATTTCATCTTGGCTGAGGTTTTCAGCTGCCTGAGTGCCACTCACCCACTGGAAACCAAAGTAAATCGTCATTGTTAAACCAACCAGGATTAATGCACTATACACAATTTTCATGCACTCACCTCAACCTTTTTAAATAGTCTCCCTCTCAAAGAATTAGGGAAGGAGACATTTACTAGTATTATAGAGGTTTTCTATGCTTTTCTAAAGCGAGAACTAAATCTGGCAGCAAGTCCTACTAAAAGAGCCGCAAGACCCGTAAGAGCGTACGCTAAATCATTTGTTGCTGTCTTTGGTAGCACTCCACCCTCTTCTTTATCTTTATCTTTAGATTTATCCTTTTTGTACTTGTCTTTCTTATCTTTGTTACCGTCTTTATGGTCTTTCTTAGTTCCGTCTTTCTTATCTCCATCTTTTTTATCTCCGTCATTTTTACCCGGAGGCGTTACCTTATCATTATCTGGATCCTTATCGCCATCATCGGGTTGCGGTTCTGGTTCTGGTTGCGGTTCCGGAACTGGCTCAATATCAGGTAAATCGGTTCCTGAATCAAAGTCAACTTCAATTAAGTTCGCTTGATTATCTAAAGTGCGCAAGTCAAGTTTTCCATCAGTGTAAGCTGTAGCGATAGTATGTACTCCCTCTACACCTTCCAAATCATATGACAAACTGAGGGCTTGAGAATACAAATACTCTTCATCTGTAATTTCATAGCCTAACGAATCAGCCCATTTACTAATCTCCACATGAATACTATTTGTATCTAAGTCAGTAGTCACATATTGATTAAATGATTCAAGATCCTCGATCTCATAAAAAACATAGTCTCCATTTTCGTCAACAAGAGGTACATTAAATGCCCCAAAGAATCCAGCTTCTTTAAATGTATCCGATTCAAGAATATGCCCTAATTCCTTTGGAAGCTGTAAAGTATACGTAAGCTCATCGATCTGCTCGAAATCAAGCCCTACTTGCTCACTTCCCAATTGGCTAATAGTTAGATCACCCCAACCAAGCTGTTCGGAATAAAAAAGATCATATTCGGTCGTAAACTCGATTAGACTGCGGTTAATATAAACAGGTGCCTCAGGTTCTTCTTCTCCATCTCCCGGTTCCCCGGCTTCAGGATCTTCATCTTCATCTCCAGGTTCTTCTGGATCTTCATCTCCGTCTCCCGGTTCTTCTGGATCTTCTTCACCGTCTCCTGGCTCTTCCGGATCTTCTTCACCGTCTCCCGGCTCTTCTGGATCTTCTTCACCGTCTCCTGGCTCTTCTGGATCTTCTTCACCGTCTCCTGGCTCTTCCGGATCTTCTTCACCGTCTCCTGGCTCTTCCGGATCTTCTTCACCGTCTCCTGGCTCTTCTGGATCTTCTTCACCGTCTCCCGGTTCTTCTGGATCTTCATCTCCGTCTCCCGGCTCTTCCGGATCTTCTTCACCGCCTCCTGGTTCTTCTGGGTCAGGATCTTCTGGAAGATCTGGCCATAAAACATCCGGATCAAGAGTTAAAGAATGTTCAACGGCACCTGATAGAGAATTAAGATCTGGAGGTCCAACTGTTAATGTAGATTTAATTACACTTTCTCCTTCATTTCCTTCTACCGGACTTAGGAATCTTGTTACAAAATTAAAAACTTCCCTAGCTGTATCACCTTCATTGATAGAAAAATTGTGTTTTTCTAAGTATTTCGTCAAATTAAATGAGTAAAAGTTATGTTGAATCAAATTCGACTTCCGACACCGTTACTTCTGGCAATGAGACCACATACGATCCGTTCGAATCAACTATAGGCCCGTTTGGCGCCAGATAAAAGAAAGAGTTGGCGAATTCTTCTGTTCCAAATATATTGTTAAAATCACTTGGTAGCTGCACTGTAAATATGAGGTCCTGATCCCCAATTTCATCAAGACTAGTATTTAAAGATCCAGATAAGCTAAGTTGTAATTCAACACGCTCACCTCTGTCATCTTTATATATGGAGACATCACGATTAATCCTAGGATCAATTAAATTTCCACCCTGCGCGTACGCTGTCTGGCTACCAACAATTTGTGTGCCGCTTACATTAAGTGACAAACTAGTAACTGGAACTGATAGTGCGAGAGTTGTTGCAAGAGTTAAGGTGCTTGCGCGTTTCATAAGAGTTCTTCGACTTCGATCTCGATTCTGATTCTTCATCTTCTTCTTGTAATCAAATCTCTGATTTCTCATAGCTCACCTTCCAAATTTTATTATTTTTTGTGTAACCATCCATATCCTAACACAAACAAAATCAACAAAACTACAATTTTCCCAATAAAATGATAAATTTAATATTTATTTATATTTTATAAAATAATGAGTTTAGTTGTTATATATAAGGGTAAACATTCCAGTTAAAAACTATTAGATTATGTCTTCTTTAGGAGATAATTAACTGTCATTGTCATTCTCGGTGTTCCTTTTATACGTAGCAGTCTTCTTGTTCTTCAAATCACTTTTTACATTGACATCGTCATCATTGCACCGTACTCTTCAATTAATGTAAGCGTTTTATAAAAGGAGGGCGTTATCGATGATTCATGTTGCCATTGTTGGGATTGGTGCGATTAGTCCTGCACATATCGAGGCATATAAACGGTTTGCTGATCTTTGTGAAGTAACCGTTCTTTGCGACTTAGACTTGAAAAAGGCTAAAGAGAAAGCCCAGGATTACGGATTAAAAAGAGTGCCTGTTTTTAAAGATATTGATGAAATATGTGCAGATCCAGAAATTGATCTCGTCTCCATTTGCACGCCCCCTTCCACTCACGCTTCTATCGCCGTACGACTTTTAAAGGCAGGTAAACATGTTCTGATTGAAAAACCAATGGCTGCCTCCTTAGAAGAATGTGATCTTATTAATCAAACAGCCAAAGAGCAGAATCGAATTGTTTCCGTTATTGCGCAAAATCGCTTTTTCACACCAATGATGAAGGTTAAACAAATTCTTGATCAACAGCTTATTGGGAAAGTTCTTCATAGCCAAGTAGACTCCTTCTGGTGGAGGGGCAACTGTTATTATGATCTTTGGTGGCGAGGAACTTGGGAAAAAGAAGGCGGTGGCTGCACATTAAATCATGCCGTGCATCATATCGATATCCTTCAATGGATGAACGGTATGCCTACTGAAGTGACAGCTATTATGAGTAATACAGCTCATGACAATGCGGAAGTGGAGGATCTTTCTGTTGCGATTCTAAAATATAAAGATGGATCCATTGCTCAAATAACAAGCTCCGTTGTTCATCATGGCGAGGAGCAACAGATAATTTTCCAAGGAGAAAAAGCGCGAATTTCTGTACCATGGCGTATTCACGCCTCCACTTCTTCAGCTAATGGTTTTCCGAATAAAGATTCAGATACAGAACAGACCATCAATGATCTCTATGAAAACCTGCCCTCCGTCGTTCATGAGGCACACTTAGGTCAAATCCATGATGTGCTTTTGGCTATTCAAGGCGGCACTCCGGTGCTAGTTGATGGTCAGCAAGGCAGACAAACACTCGAACTCATAACAGCAATCTATAAATCTGCAAGCGAAAAGAAAACCGTTACCCTTCCCTTGAAAGCTGATGATAGCTTTTATACAAAAGAAAGCATTTTGAAAAATACGATCTATTTTCACGAGAAGACTGTGTCAGTGGATGGATTTGATACAGAAGATATTACAACTGGTGGAAAGTATGATCAAACAACATAGAAAAGAAGTGGACATCAGCATCTTGATGTCCACTTCTTTTCATTTTTTACTTAACAGCTTGCAAGACGATTAAGGTTGTTTACTAGTCACCATCTTCTTTTTTGATATAGTCATAACTAAGCAGAAGTACGGCTTGTATGAGTTCAGCCCCATAGTAAGGGGGTGCTGCATCTTGAACTTGATAGAGAAGCTCCTTTAAGTCCACTAAACTAAACTCTCGCTACAATTCACGCTAACCAAAAGTCAATCGTTTCTGTTACTATATACAAAAAGAGGAAATAGTTGAAAGGAGACATCCACATGAAAAAAACAGCCCTTCTTACTGCAAAATCCTTCCTCACTCAACACTTCCCGGATTGTGATTTTGCCATCCTTGCCGGCAGTGCCTCGCGTGGTGAAGAAACACCAACTTCCGATCTAGACATCGTTATTTTTGATGACAAGCTGGATCACTATAGAGAGAGCTTTCTTTATGACGAATGGAGAATTGAAGCATTTATTCATCAATCAAACTCGTATATCAAAGAGTTTGAACGTGAAAAAGAGATAGGTAGGCCTATTTTAGGGAATATGTTGATAGAAGGTCTTCTACTCAAAGACCACGCATCCTACAAATTAATAGTCGAAAGCGCAGTAAAACATGTCCAGAGTGGCCCCACTCCCTTAACCATGAATTATATCAATGCATCAAGATACTTTATCGGGGATCTATTAGATGATTTCATTGACTCCAAGCACAATGATGAAGCTATTATCACTTTAAACAGCTCTCTTTAGAGCTACCTGATTTTATCTTAAGACTAAACAATCAATGGTCAGGTAGAGGAAAGGGATTAACAAGGGCACTACATAATTTTGATTACAAGCTGGCAAATACATTTTTTATAAGTCTTCGTGAATATTATCAACACCAAAACAAAGATAAGTTTGTTCGCTTTGTGACTGATATTTATAAGCCACTTGGTGGATTTTTGTTTGAAGGATTTTCTTCAGGCAAGAAATGAAAGACAAAATATGTTATTGACATTCTCTATTAAAAAACCTTATAGTAATCCTATTAATTAAATAATTTAATTTTTCTTATCCAGAGAGGTGGAGGGACTGGCCCTTTGAAACCTCGGCAACAGACTTTTTTTTAAGAACTGTGCCAATTCCTGTAGTTGTAATACTACAAAGATAAGAAGAGCAGGTTATCGTGTAGATTATCAACCCCTCTTCTTTTGGAAGAGGGGTTTTTTGATAGGAAAACTGAAAAAAAGAGGAGAGAACATCATGACAATCGCAAAAGGAAAAGCACCATTTAGAGCAGACCACGTAGGAAGTCTATTACGCCCAGAAAGCATTCATAAGGCGAGAAAAGACTTTAAAGAGGGAACGATTACAGCAAGTGAGTTGTATGACATTGAAACAACTGAAATAACAAGAGTTGTTGATAAGCAAATTGAGGTTGGTTTGTTGGCTGTCACAGATGGAGAATTCCGCCGCAGGTTCTGGCATACTGATTTCCTTGAACATCTAACTGGTGTGGAGGGTTATGTTCCAGAGCATGGCTTCAAGTTTAAAGGTGAGGATACAGAGGCGTATGATGTACGTGTAACTGGGAAGATCTCATTTAATCAAGATCATCCGCAAATAAACGAATTTATTCAGTTCAAAGAGATCGTTGGAGATCGAGCAGTTGCTAAACAAACCATTCCAAGCCCTAATCAATTGTTTAATGCAGGCATCCGTAATCTTGAGATCTATCCTGACATTGAGGACTTCGCTAAAGATGTCATTCAAACTTACCGCGATACCATTCAAGCATTTTATGACGCAGGCTGCCGATACCTTCAACTAGACGATGTGTATATTGCAGGTTTAAATGCACCTAATATTCCATTTAACGATAGTGGGCATTCACGTGAAGAACTAATTGAATTAGCTTTACGCGTCATTAATGGCGTATTAGAAGACAAACCAGAAGACTTAGTTGTCACTACCCACCTTTGCCGTGGAAACTATCGTTCAAAATGGGCATTTGAAGGAAGCTACGCAAAAATAGCACCTACTTTATTCGCGAAAGAAAAAGTAGATGGTTTTTTCTTAGAATACGATGATGATCGTTCAGGCGATTTTGAACCATTAGAGCACATTCCAAATGGAGGACCTCAGGTTGTACTTGGCTTATTCACGTCAAAGCATGGTGAACTTGAAGACAAAGAAACCATTAAAGCCCGTTTCGAGGAAGCAACACAATACGTTCCTGCTGAGCAGCTATGCTTGAGCCCGCAATGTGGCTTTGCCTCAACACACCATGGAAATATTCTAACCGAAGAAGAGCAGTGGGAAAAATTGAAGTATATTGTTGATCTTTCTAAGGAGCTTTGGGGATAACGGTCAGCAGTTAAATAAAAGAGGTTGGGACATAACTAGTCTCAGATACAAAAAAAGATCTCCATCACCATTTTCTTGGTGAAGGAGATCTTTTTTGATACTCGATTCTTAAAATATCTTGAAAACCTAACGGCTCTAGCGGTGAACTTCCTTATGTTCACCGCCATGAACGCGAATCCTAATTCATTTTTCACTTTCTCTTTACTTCGTACAGAGACTCGAGTGAAACGCAAATTAGCCTTCAGAAATCCGAAGACTGGTTCCACATCGATTTTGCGTTTGCCATAGATTTCACCTGTTTCTTTTTCGGCAAGCAGCTGTCTCGTATAGGCTTTTTGTTCTTCCCAACGTTCGTTGTAATAGATCCTTCTCTGATTTCCTTCTTTTGCTTTTGTACATTGAGCTCGGAAGGGACAAGACGAACAATCCTCACATTCATACACACGGTACTTTCGCATAAAACCCGCTTTATCACGCTTTTCGGAATGATAGTGAAAAGCTAGTTTCCGATTATTTGGACAAGTGAACGCATCCTCTTCGGCATCATATGGCCAGTTAGACATTTGGAAGGGGTCTTGTTTATAGTTCTTTTTCTTCTCTTTTCGGTATTGATTATACGTGATCAAAGGAATACGTTTCCGATGGCTGACGACATCGTCGTAATTTCGCTCACTGCCATACCCGGCATCTCCGACAATATATTTGGGTAACGCAAAGAAATCCTGTTCGATCTTATCTAAAAAAGGAATAAAGGTTCGCGTATCTGTAGGATTTGGGAACACATCATAAGCCAAGGCATACTGACCTTCGGTCGCCAACTGCACATTGTACCCAGGTTTAAGCTGTCCATTTTTCATATAATCGTCTTTCATGCGCATAAATGTGGCATCGGGATCTGTCTTCGAATAGCTCTTACGATCTCCGAAGATTTCCATATCCCTCTTATATTTTTGGTTGCGTGTAATGAAGTCGTTATACTGCTTACGGTACTGTTTCGGTGCTTTACGTGCTGAGCGTAGCTGCTTTCGTTCGGCCACATCTTCACTTGCCTCAATACGGCGATCGTATCCCTGCACGGTGTCGTCAAGTTTCTCTGCTACCTGTGCTAACTCCTCGTCCGTGAGGGCTTCTGGGTTTTCTCTTTCAATGGCAGGGATAATCTCCTGTTCGACAAGTTCTTCGTACATCCGATTCGACTTTTCCATCAACTGAGCACTATATTTTTCTGTAGACTTCCGCCACACGAAGGTAAACTTATTGGCATTCGCTTCGATTTTAGTCCCATCAATAAAGATCGCTTCTTCTTCGATGACCTTTTCCTGGACCAACTGACAGCGGAATTGGACAAAACACTGGCGCAAAAGGTCTTGAACATCGGGGTTCACTCGGAAGCGATTGATGGTGCGATAGCTAGGTTGATACTCTTGGGCTAACCACATCATACGAATACTGTCTTGAAGAAGGGCTGCAATCTTACGACCTGAAAAGACCGATTGAGTGTAGGCGCACAAAATAATTTTCATCATCATACGAGGATGATAAGCAGGATGTCCCGTTTTCCGGAGGAAAGCGTCGAAGGCTTCGTCTGGGATACTTTCAACTAGAGTGTTCACGGTGAAAGCAATATCATTTTTCGGTAATTTTCTTTCTAAATCAAGCGGTAAAATGACATCATGCATGGTATACTGTTTAAACATAAGGATCCCCCTTTGGGTTTTGTGTGGTAACTTAATTCTATCAGAGGGGTCCTTATTTTGCTTCTAAAAACCAATGATTTATCTATAAAAAGTAGACAGGCATCTTCGGAAAATCCGAAGATGCCTGTCTATTTCATTTAGTCACTTTACTGGGTTTTGTCCAGCCTCTTTTTCATTTATAATCTTTTGAGTTAGTAAATAAAGTTAATAGTACGGCAACAACCGTAGTGAAGACTAATACTTCAGCTAATAAATCTTGCCAATCCAAAACAGAATAACCTATTAAATTCTTTATTGCTCTATAACTACCATATAAGATGAACACTAAGAGAAATGTTCTGACAAGATATCGGATGGCAGGTTTCAAACATTATCCTCTCCCACCTCACTCAATACTCATATGAAGATTGTACCCTTCAACCTCGATGGATTTCATGTCAGGGCGACTTTCAAATTGTAGGGACCGTAAGATCAAATTCCGCTGTATTAATGAATCGAATTTGATTAATATCTCCTGAAATGCTGGATCAACTTTCATATATAAGTTAACCCTTAAATCCACTGGTAGATCTAATTCTTTTCTATAGGTCTGCACAGTCCGAATCACTTCTCTGACAAGACCTTCTTCTTTTAACTCAGTAGTGACTCGTGTATCAAGCATCGTTAAAAACGTTTGCCCCTCGGATAGTTCAAAGCCTTTGGCTTGCTTTTTCTCCATTAAGAAGTCTTCTTTTGTTAGGCGTACCTCTTCTCCCGACTGAAGTGTCACTTGTAGTTCATTTTCCTCTAACAGTTTAATTTTTTGGGTCTCATCTAAAGCTGAGACGATTGTTTTGACTTCTCCTACTGCTTTTCCTAATTTAGGTCCAGCTACTGAGAAGTTTAATTTAAGTTCAATTTCTAGTGAGTCCTCTGAATCCCTCTCAAGCTGAATCTCTTTTACATTTGTCTCCTCTTTGATGATAGAGACATAGGTCTGTAAATACGAAATATCCGTTGCTTCCAAAGGTGAAATAACTAACCTTGCTAAGGGTTGCTTCGTTTTAATACTTGTTGCATTACGGATGGCTCGTGTTTGCTCTACAATTTGTACAACGGCATCCATATCCCGTTCTAAGGACAAATCAATTAGTGATTCGTCAGCTTGAGGATAGTCTGATAGATGTACACTTTCATTTGTTAAAGTAAGGTAGATATCTTCAGAGATAAACGGTGCGAATGGTGCCATAAGCTGTGATACCTTCTTTAACACTTCAAGTAATGTGTGAAAGGCTGCCTTCTTATCATCAGTCATTCCGCTGCTCCAGAAACGCTGTCTAGAGCGTCTTACATACCAATTACTAAGCTCATCTAGGAATACAGCAATTGTTCTCGCACCTTTAGTCATGTCATATGCGTCTAAGCTTTGTGTCACTTCTTTTATCACTGAATTCAGCCTAGATAAAATCCATGTATCAAGAGTCGTTTTGGCGCCTCCAACATGTTTACTTGGATCAAATTGATCGATACTTGCGTACATCGAATAAAAGGAATGAATATTTCCTAGTGTATCCATTACCTTTGATTTCGCATGACTCACTGTTTTCTTTGAAAAACGCTTATTGTTCCAAGGTGCACTATCAGCTACTAGAGCCCATCTAAGAGAATCGGCACCAAATTCATTAATGAGCTCAACTGGATTCAAAGCATTGCCTTTACTCTTAGACATCTTCTGGCCATTTTCGTCTAGGATATGTCCTAATGATAGTACACGTTTGTATGGTGCCTCGCCTGTAAATAAAGTCGATACAGCTAATAAGCTATAAAACCAACCTCTTGTCTGATCTACTCCCTCAATGACAACATCAGCAGGGAATTGTCTTTCGAACATCTCTTCATTTTCAAAAGGGTGATGATACTGTGCAAATGGCATAGATCCACTGTCGAACCATACATCAATGACCTCACTCGTACGATCCATGGTGCCACCACAAGAACAAGTAAGATGGATATGATCCACGTATGGCTTATGAAGTTCAATGTTATCCTGAAGATTTTCAACAGATAAATCTCTTAATTCTTCAATTGAACGAGGCGCCTTTTCTGCTTCACACTCTCGGCAAATCCAAACATTTAGCGGGGTACCCCAGTATCGATTACGTCCAATATTCCAATCGACCATGCCTTCCAAAAAGTTGCCGAACCTTCCCTCTTTCATATGAGAAGGGAACCATTCCACCTGTTGATTGTTAGCCTGCATCTTTTCTTTGACCGCTGTTGTTCGAATGAACCAACCTTCCATAGCATAATACAGAAGTGGGCTATCACATCTCCAGCAATGAGGGTAGCTATGCTCATATTTTTGCTTATCAAATAAGAGATTCTGCTTCGACAGCATCTTCACAATCTCAACATCACATTCCTTCACAAATCTACCCGCTAGTGGTGTAACTTCTTCTTTATAACGCCCTTTCGAATCAACCACATTCACATAATCTAATTGAGATTCGTTAATTAATGCATAGTCATCCTCTCCATGTGCTGGATTGATATGCACAAGGCCTGTTCCACTTGTATCTGTAACAAAATCAGCCCCTAGCACCTCATGACCTTTCGTTAAAGAGACATATTGGAACGGCGCTTCATATTTTAGACCTACAAGATCATGTCCTTTTACCGTACCTAATATGTCATATTCACCTTTCATCACAGTTGAAACAAGTGATTCTGCTAAAATATATACTTCATTATTTTGATTCACCCGTACATAACTTAATTCCGGGTTTACAGCAATCGCTACATTACCAGGAAGAGTCCAAGGAGTTGTAGTCCAACCTAATAAAAATTCATTCTCTTTTCCTTTTACACGGAATTTAGCAGTAGCTGAAAGATCTGTGACGTCCTTATATCCTTGAGCCACTTCATGAGAACTAAGTGACGTCTCACAATGTGGACAGTAAGGCACGACCCGATGCCCTTTATATAAATAGCCTTTATCATGAATGCTCGAAAGAATGTTCCAAACCGATTCAATATAATCATTCTTGAGTGTCACATATGGTTGATCCATGTCGACCCAGTAACCTAATGCATTCGTAAATTGCTTCCACTCTTTTTCGTAAGTGAATACACTCTCTTTACATTTTTGAATGAAATTCTCGATCCCATACTCTTCAATTTGATCTTTACCTCTGATATTTAACTGCTTTTCTACCTCTAACTCTACAGGCAAACCGTGCGTATCCCACCCTGCTTTTCTAAATACTTGATAGCCCGCCATGGTTTTGTATCTGGCCACAAAATCTTTCATTGTTCTACCTAATGCATGCCCAAGCATGTGGCATCCCATTCGCTGTAGGTGGTCCTTCATAGAAAACAAAGGTTTCTTTTCCTTCTCGATTATTAATAGATTGTTGGAACGTATTTTCTTGATTCCAATAATCGAGAATTCTTGCTTCTCTTTCCGCTGCTGTTTCTTTCAATCGACTCACCTCTTCTTTAAGAATAAAAAAACTCGACCCCATAGACGCAGGATCGAGTTCATATATATAAGCATATAAGCCCTTATAAACAAAATAAAAAAACCTAGTAGTGGTTTTATGTTTGTTCATTCACTACGTACTATCATACGCGTCCTGGGTATCGGCAGAAAACCGTCAAAGCTTAAATGCAGTTCAGCTTTGCTTCTCGGAGAGGATTTTCGTTACGCTCTTACCGTTGACTTGCACCAGTTCGCCAACTCTCTGTAGATAAGATAACCATAACTACTCTTTCTCGTCATAGAATTCAATATGAATTTACAGTTAATAGTAATGGACGCTACCCCTTAAGTCAAGTTTAGTGAGAAGGAGAGGTTGGTTACTCTCCTTTTCTTGCCAAAATAAGAAATACAGAAATTAAACAAAACGCCACCAAGGCCAAAAACGGAATCGTCACAAAACCAAACCAATTGATATACTGCATGTTACAGGGCACACCCTCTGAACAGGGTGAAGCTGTGACTAGTGATGGTAGCTTCTGCAATGAATAATGGTAGAGCGAGGTCACTGCTCCGATTATAGAAAGAGGCAACACGTATTTTTTTATCCGACTATCATTATGATAAGCAGCTATTCCGAGAATAAGCGCGAGCGGATACATAAGAATTCGTTGATACCAACACATCTCACATGGAACAAAGCCTTTCACTTCACTAAAATACAAGCTACCAAGTGTTGCGATCATGGCTGTAATCCAAGCAAAATATAGAAAGTAATTCGTAGGTTCTCTGGATGTCATTCCGCTACCTCTCTTCTAGCTTTTGTTCAATGGCTCTTTTGATTTGTTCATAATCAAATGGATCATCTAATTTAATATTATCCACCATAATGGACGGAGTTTGACTTACATTATATGTATCTACCAATGCCATATCTTGTTGCACTTGATTCAGGTAGGTTTGATTGATCATATCTGTTGCGAGTACATCTAAGTTTATATCAGCGTCGATGGAATGCGCCACGTCAATTAAAGTTTCAGGTGTAACCCAAGGCTCATCGTGATTTTGTGTGGCTTGGTTGTTCTCTATAAACCCCACTATGGAATTCCCAAAAAGACTCTGGATGATTCGCCCAAACCGATTCACTCGCTAATGCAGCAAGACCTGATTCCTGCCCATGAAAAAGCGTATTAATATAGACTAGTTTCACCTGTCCCGTTTGAATAAACTCTTCATCTAGCATTGGCAATATGTCTTCATCCCAGGCCTTACAAGAAGGGCATTTATAATCACCAAATTCCGTTATCGTTACTGGTGCTCCCGTTTCTCCCTTGACCGGCTGCCCCTCCGTATCTGGCGTATCATTAAATTCAATACCATTTACTTCAGGCGTAGATAAAGATTGGACAATTAAAAATCCTCCAACAGCCAATACAAAAACGGCTACTGATATCAAAACAAGACGTTTCATCTAGATATCCTCCTCCACTGTTATCGCTTAAATTCAGTATATCAAGGATCGATGACTAGTTTAATGAATCTGAGGTCGGATTCATGACAATTGCTTCTGAGTTTGAGGTGCATGTTGCACTGTATCTTGGTATTTGGGTAAGTCTCTTAATAAAAAAGGGTAATCGGCTTAGAGAATAGTATGGTTTCTTGATAATTTCTCATTACTCTTGATGTATCGCTTGATTCTCTTGGCATTGGCTCCTTGATCTTAGTGGGATACCAAACGGTCTTGTCAATTTGTACAATTCTCTTGTTAATCCCTTTTTACTCTTGGTAAAACCGAATCGAGCTTAGCATTCCATGCCTAAAAATAAAAAAAGCGCCGAATCTCTCCGACGCTCCTTCTCTTCTATTCCTTCACCCTAAGCAAACGCAGCCCATTTGCTGTTACCAAAAGGGTTGCTCCAACATCCGCTAAAATGGCAATCCAAAGTGTTAACCAGCCTGGCACCACAAGCATCAGAGCAAGTAGTTTAATTCCTAGTGAAAAGGTAATGTTCTGCTTGATAATCGTTAGCGCACGTCGGCTAAGTTTCACCGTGTAAGGTAGTTTTTGAAGATCGTCTCCCATCAGTGCGATATCTGCTGTCTCCAAAGCTGTATCCGTTCCAGCTCCTCCCATGGCAATACCAACAGTCGATGCGGCAAGTGCAGGAGCATCATTTACTCCATCACCTATCATGGCGACTTTCCCGTGCTTTTTCTTGAATTCTTTCATATAGCTTAATTTATCCTCAGGCATTAATTCAGCTTTTACGTCTGTGAGACCAATTTGCCCGGCAATGGCTTGAGCCGTTCCTTTGTTGTCACCAGTAAGCATAATCGTAGTACGAATGCCTATTTCATGAAGAGCGGAGATCACACTTCTACTTGAGTCCCGGACCTCATCCGCCACTGCAATCAGAGCTAAAATGGTTTGACCCGTACCAACCACCATGACAGTTTTACCTTGGTCCTGTAACTGCTTAATGACTTCCGACTGCTCTTTAATCTTGTCTTCAAACAGCTTTGGGCTTCCAATAAAATAGGTTTCACCGTCAATTACTCCGGTCACACCTTTACCAGTGATCGATGAAAAATTCTCTACATTAACGTTCTTATAAAGCACATGCTCTTCCTCTGCTTTTTTTACAATAGCTGAAGCGAGCGGATGCTGAGATCTTGATTCAAGTGCAGCAACAATTTTAAGTAGGTCATTTTTATCGATATCTGCCACGATCGATAAATCAGTGACAGCCGGTACTCCCTTTGTCAGCGTCCCCGTTTTATCAAATGCAATGGCTTTTAATGAACCTGCTTCCTCTAGATACACGCCACCTTTGATGAGTACACCATGCTTAGCCGCGTTGCCAATGGCTGTAACAATGGCAACAGGGGTAGAAATAACAAGTGCACAAGGGCATCCAACTACTAGCACAGCTAAGCCTTGATAAATCCACGTCTGCCAATCTCCGGCCATAAATAATGGTGGAAGAATTGCAACCAATGCGGCGACAAGAATGATAGCTGGTGTATAGTACTTAGCAAATCGATCCACAAAAGCTTGTGAAGGAGCTCTCTCTGCCTGAGCATCCTCAACTAATTGAATCACTTTAGAGATGGTCGTGTCCTCTACATGCTTTGTTACACGGACCTCGAGCAGACCTTCTTCATTTAGGGTTCCTGCAAACACATCGTCATTCTGATGCTTCTCCACCGGAATGGACTCACCGGTAATCGCAGCTTGATTTACAGAGGAATGTCCAGCAACAACCACTCCATCCATAGCAAGCTTTTGTCCAGGCTTCACAATCATGACATCACCAATGGCGATCTCCTCAACTCTAACTGTCATCTCTTGACCATTACGTTTAATAAGCGCTTCTTTTGGAGCAATATCCATCAGAGAGCGAATCGATTGTCTTGCCCGGTCCATTGAAAAACGCTCAAGTGCCTCACTAATTGCAAACAAAATGACAACAATAGCCCCTTCTGTCCATTCACCAATAATCGCTGCCCCAATAACCGCAATCGTCATTAGAGTTCTCATATCAAACTGAAGGCGACTGAGGTTGATTAATCCTTGCTTAAATAATGAGTAGCCCCCAACAACCATAGACGTTGCAAATGCTAAGACAGTTACGAGGTTATCTCCACCATTTACTCCTTGAGAAATCAATCCGAATATAAGGAAAAGAAGGGATCCAATGATCGTCATGTGTTTTTGAATAAACGTTTGTTTAATTCCTGCTTCTTCTGTTTGTGGCGCTGAACGATCCTGCTCCGGTCGAACTTTCAGCTTTTCAAATGCTCCGGCTTTTTCTAATGCTTCAACAGTTGTTGAACCTTCGACCGTAATTTTTGAGGCACCAAAGTTTACCTTCGCATCGCTGACACCATCTAGCTTCTTTACATTTTTCTCAAATGTTCCGGCACACCCTGCACAAGAAAACCCTTCTACACGATATACCTTTGACTCTGCGTGCTCGCTCATGTCTAAACCTCCTGGCCGTGCTCAACCGCCATCATAACTAGTTGTCGAACATGTTCATCATCCAATGAGTAGAACACAAGCTTGCCCTCTTTACGACTTTTCGCAATGCGCAAGTTACGTAGATGTCTCAGATGGTGGGACGTACTCGCTGTTGTCATACCAATAATATTTGCCACATCACATACACACAGCTCCCCCTCTTGCAGAAGTGCATAAGCAATTTTCAAACGTGTCTCATCAGATAACGCTTTAAAAACATCAGCAACAGGAACAAAATCTACTTTCTGAACAAGTTCCGTTACTCGCTTTACCTTCTGTTCATCATAGCTAAAGATCTCACATGTATCTTGATTTTCCTTTATCGTTTTCACAGGTGCGACACCTCATTCAAATGTTTGTTTGATTATTAGTTTATGCGAGTTCACACAATGAGTCAATACAATATTCAAACGAATGTTTGATTGATATATTAATTCTTTTCTTCCTACCTACCGCACTCTATAATAGCTTAAAAGAATAGGAGCGTGTCGGTATGTATATCCCAAAACAATTTCAACTAGATGATAAAGAAACCATTTATCAAATAATGAAAGAGAACGGTTTTGCTACAATCATTTCAGACCAGCTGAAAGATCTTTCAGCTACACACTTGCCCCTTATGTTAGATGATCAGAAGAATTACTTGTATGGGCACTTTGCAAAAGCGAATCCCCAATGGAAAGACCTTGATAATCAACGAGTATTAGCTATTTTCCAAGGGCCACATAGCTATATCTCGCCCTCCTGGTACGAGACAAATCAAGCTGTACCCACCTGGAATTATGTAGCTGTACATGTGTATGGAGAAATTGAATTAGTCGGAGATCAAGAACTTGCTCATTCATTAAGTGAATTGGTCTCTAAATATGAAAAACCAGACAGCACTTATCAATTAACTGATGTTGGTGCTGAATATATTGCTGGGTTATCAAAAGGTGTGGTAGGATTCCGCATCAAAATAGAATCTATAGAGGCTAATGCAAAATTGAGCCAGAACCACTCAAATGAAAGAATTAAGCGGGTCATTGAGGAATTGGAGAAATTGCAATCGGATAATGAGCGCCAGATCGCTACTTATATGAGAACGTATAATCAGATCCGTTAGAGACGCACAAAAAAAGATGGAGTAGTAAAATTCTACACCCATCTTTTTTGTTTCATTTTGGAATTTCCGCATGTAGATCGTCTTCTTTTTCACAAGAGGCCCATTTGACAAAGGTTGTCGTAAAACAAGCTCTCTCTGGAGAACAGATGAATGGTCCGGCTTGAAGTGTCTGGTTATCTTGTTTCGGAAATTCCGATACTCGAATCGTCTGCCAAGCTCCTTCATCTGCTTTTGCCCGAACAATGATCGCTCCTTCAAAATAAGAGGCACGAATGGTAATCTGACGCCCTGCCCAATCTGGAACAGGGAACAGCGACCAATCCGAATGACCCTTAGTCACAACGGCCCCTATATGCGGAACACCATCATTCATCTCAACCCCAGCTTTAATCCAGTTCTGGTTATCCAGATACATCATTAAACCAGCCTGATCATACTTTTCCACAAAGCTATCCGTCAAAAAGCCAACCTCAATAGCCCTATCTAATGGCCACACATCGAGTAAGGCGTGACCACTGCTCCGTTCAAAACCATAATAGGTTTTTTGCCAGTAATCGCTTTGTGCTTGTGCTTCTACCGTTAAAGATCCATCCTGTTCTTTTATCGATGATGGATGATTTGTCCATGTACCTTGCTGCCAAGGAATTGTTCTATTGTCCTCCAAGATTCCTTCCCCCTCTACCTTAGTGCCTTTCGACTTTTATCAGAGCATTTCCTTCTCCAACTGCTTCATCTCATAAAAATACCCTTTTTTGCTCATCAATTCAGCAAATGTGCCTGATTCAACAATCGTACCTTCACTCATCTGAATGATTTGATCCATCTCTTCTAAGCCCTTTAAGCGATGACTCACTAGCAAAACGGTTGCTTCATGCGCCTGTTCATATAGACTCGATAATATAGAATGTTCCATCACAGCGTCTAATGAGGAGGTCGGTTCATCTAATAGCCACAGGCATCCTCCTTTGAGCATAGCTCTAGCAATCGCTAGCCTTTGTTTCTCACCACCTGATAAGTTATCTCCTTTTTCAAAGATAGCATCATCAAGAGTAAAATGATTGAGGTTAACCTTCTCTAGAGCTTGTATTAAGGATTGATCGGATAGATGATCACCAGCTAATTTCAGGTTGTCACGAATGGTTCCGAAGAAAAATTGATTCTCTTGCAACATGACATTTGTCTGTTGCCATAGTGACTGCTCGTCCACTTCATGAAGCGGCAAACCATTAATCCTCACCTGCCCCTCATTTGGCTGGTAGAGATTTAGTATAAGCTGGAGTAAGGTAGATTTCCCTGAACCACTTGGACCAACAATCGCAATCTTCTCACCTGCTTTAATCTGCAGATTTATATTACTAAGCGTTGTTGTCTCATGTTTTTGTTGGAAGCTAAATGAAACCTGATCCATCTCTATTGAAAGTGGACCGTCCTGAAGTCGCTGTTTTGCATGCACGTGCTCTTCTGGTCGCTCTTCCTTTCGAAAAATCGAAAAGAGTCGCGTTGCAGACTGTTTGCTTTCTTGCAAATAAGCAGGAAAAACCGCCATAGGAGAAACATCTTCAAATACCGTCAGCGATATCATAATTAACATCGCCAGGAACACTCCTTCAAGGTCACCTACTGTTACCAGATAAGCACCCACAGCCACAATGATCCAAGAAAAAAGTAACGTGACAAACGTATTCAATGATAGATTATACGTCTTGTTTATACTTTCGCGTTCCTGCTCCTCAATATAGGATTCGGATATACCTAACACCGCCTGTTCCTTCTCTTGTAATTTTGAATGAATCTTTAAGTCTCGGAAGCCTTGAAAGAATTCATTCAGCTCAGTTGATAGCTCACTACGCTTTTGTCTAACCATTGGATCAATCTTTGATTGTCTGAAAGCAAAGATTGTTGGAATGACAAAAACAGTGAGCAACATGCCAGCAAGTAGGATCCACGCAATGTAAGCCGAAAAGAACATCGTGAACACCACGGTACTCAAGAAGACAATGAGCAAGACAATTGGTGGATAGAGTACTCGTAAAAAGAAGTTTTGTAAACTTTCTACATCACTAACCACTCTCGCCAAGAGATCCCCGCTCCGATACTTAGTAAAGATGCTTGGAGCTAAGGGTTCAAGTTTTTCAAAGAAAGTGGCTCGTAGATTCCCTAAAATAGTGAATGTCGCCCGATGAGAAACATAACGCTCACCAAAACGACTGAATGCGCGTGTAAAGCCAAGTAGTTTCACAAAAGAGGTCACAATAATTAAGGCATACAAAGGTGTTAAGAGAAATGCTTTTGAGATGAGATAGCCGCTAGCAGCAAACATTCCGATTGCCGCAATTCCTGCGATAAAACCGAACAGGATTGAATAGAGAATATCCTTCTTTTCAGTTAATACTAATTTACATATAGCCGCTAAATCTCTCATGAAGCACTCTCCCCTCTTTGCACTGTGACCATTTCCTGATACTCAGCTACCTTTTCATACAGTTCATCGTGACTGCCAATGGCCTTAAGCTGTCCTTCTTTTATAAAGAGAATTTGGTCTGCATCCTTGATGGTATAGAGTCGATGCGCCACAGTGATGATTGTCGCTTGCTTAGACAGCTGCTGAATGGACTGTTGCAATAATCTTTCCGTTTCTAGATCAAGACCGTTTGTTGGTTCATCAAAGAGAATGATAGACGGCTCTTTTAAAAAGGCACGTGCTAACGCGACCCGCTGCTTTTCTCCACCTGATAAGCCACGTCCTCCCTCACCAATCAGTGTGTTTGCTCCGTCCTTTAAGTTTCGAATCATGCCACTCAATCCAGCTCGTTCTATGGCTCGATCCAACTCTTCTTGTGTAAACGAACGACCGCCTTCAATTGCAATATTCTCAGCAATTGTTCCTGAAAAGAGATAAGGATTTTGGGAGATGTAACTCAATTGATTAAACCAACTTTTTTCTTCGTACTCAGATAAGGGTTTACCGTCTACCATCACTTGACCATTCGTAGGTCTAATTAATCCAGCGATTAACTGTAATAACGTTGTCTTACCCGATCCACTAGGACCAACAATCGCTAATTTGCAATATGGGCTAACCTCTGTGTTCATTGTCTCTAGTTGAAATTTCTCTTCTCCATAGCTATAGCTTAGTTGGCGTAATGAAAGCTTAGGCGGCGTCATCTTCTTCTCAAGTGGCGCGTCACCCCAAGTCACTGTCTCCTCTTCTCGAGCCAAGCTCTTCATCAACCTTTTTTGCAGCGCCAATACTTGCTCGTCCGTTATGAAAGGCACTTCCAAGCTCTTTCAGTGATGAATAGAATTCTGGCACAAGAATCATCACAAAGAAGCCAGTAAAGAAGGTTAACTGATCATAGATAATGATTTGAATGACAAGCTCCAACGCAATAATACCAATGCTAAGCATGGAGATAATCTCCAACATGAATGTTTGTGTGAAGGCTACTTTCAAGATTGCCATTGTTGCATCTCTAAATCCCAAACTACTCTTCAAAATCGTCTGTTTCTGTTGATTGGCACGCCCAAATAACTTAAGAGTAGTTAATCCCTGTAACGAATCAAGAAAACGCCCGGAAAAAGAAGCAAGCTTCTCCACCTGTTCTTCCGACTTGTCCCTCGTCTGCAGACCAACAATGATCATAAAGAGTGGAATAAATGGAGCTGTTACAAGCATAATTAAGCCTGAGTTATGATGCTGAGATGCCACAACCACAAGGATTAAGATGGGCACAAAGGCAGTCTGCATCAGCTGCGGTATATACTGACTGAAATACCCGTCAATCTCATCAACGGCATCTGTCACCACACTGATTTTTCTTCCCGACTGTCCTTGTTTGGAAGCAAGAAATGAAAGCGATGCGTATTTCTTTAGAAATTCACCACGATACTCACTCTTTACTTTTGTAGCTAACTTTAGTCCAGATCGTCTACTAAGATAGATAAACAATGATCGTGCGCACAAACAAAGAAGCAGCCACAGTAAATCAACCAAAACCTCATCAAAGGATTTCCCTTGTAGAAATACACCGTCTACAATCTTCACAAGGAAATAAGCCTGTCCCACAATCGATAGCCCAATCAAAACAGCAGAGATCAAAAGAAAGATCATTCTTTTTTTATATGAAAATGCACGCTCTTTTAATGTACGCATGATTCACCAGTCCTATCTACCTGCTAATCTATTTCTTTCCTTTCACATAATCCGCATCAAACAAGAACAACTTCATCAGTAGCATGAGAGAAGGAATAAGCAATAATAATCCACCAATAAAAGCAATGATTAATGCTAATCCCATCGTTTCATTTGTTGCAGCATCACTAATGGTTACATACGGATAGAGTAGATATGGATAGTGTCCGATCCCATATGCAAAAAAGGCCGTTAGAAATTGCAGCATGATACTCACAAATGCTAAACCATAATACTTGCCTCTATAGATCAACCACATCGCAATCATAAAAAATCCGACTGAGAGCCCAAGCAGCCACCAAAGATCCATCATATTCGAAAAGTGACGTTCGTTATGCTGACTAATCGCAATAAAGGCCGTTAAGGCAGACACAATCATTGGAGTTCCCCAGAATAGCGTATATCCTCTCACTATTTTTAATGATTCCGTATCCTGAGCTCGATTCGCATAAAACGAAAGGAATGCCGCACTAATAAATAGCACAGAGACAATAGCAAGTACTACAATACTCCATGAAAGTGGGCTACTGAATAACTCTGCAAATTGCAGCGAGACCGTACCGTTCTCCTCCACAATAAATCCACCCTCAGATAAGGTTAATGCTACGGATAAGGAAGCTGGAATGAATAACCCTGTAGCCCCGTAAAGGAACATGTAGATATTACTTTTCTTTGCCCCATAATTATGAAACGCATAAAAGGATCCACGGATAGCCAAGAGAATGATCGAAATACTCGCTGGCACCAGTAACGCTGTTCCGTAGTAGTAAGCAGTGTCAGGAAAAAATCCAATAATGCCAACAAAAAAGAAAACAAAAAAGACATTTGTGACTTCCCATACTGGTGATAAGTATCTCGATATTAATTGATTCATAATGTGATCTTTTTTTGTGAGCTTTGCATAATAAGCAAAGAAACCAGCACCAAAATCAACAGAGGCTACAATGATATAACCGTATAAGAAAATCCAAAGTACGGAAATTCCAATCATCTCATAGCTCATCATTTTCACGCTCCTCTTTTACTGGATACTGTCTCTCAAGCTCTGCTTCCACTGGATTCTGTCGGAATAGCTTAGTTAATGTTGTCAAACAGACGATTGCAAGAACAATATACAACCCTAAGAATAAGAAGAACATTAAGCCAAGATACGGAGAGGTGGTAGCACCCTCTGCAACGGTCATATAACCTCTAATAATCCACGGCTGTCTTCCAACCTCCGCATAAATCCAACCAAATTCAACAGCTAAAAATGCGAGTGGTCCAGTACTAACAATCATCAGTAGCATCGGTTTACTTAGCTCATTCCATTTCTTAAGTTTCTTTAAAACAAAGTAGAAGAATGATACTGCTACCAAAACCATGCCAATCACAGCCATGAAATCAAACATATAGTGAACCCATAGTGGAGGAGTTTCATCTTCAGGAAACTGATCCAACCCAATCACTTCACTATTAAAATCATTGTGTGCCAAAAAGCTTAATGCTCCTGGAATACGTATGACCCCAGTCGGTTCATTGTCTTCATTCAACCAACCAAATAGAATCAAATCTGCATTTTTCTCCGTTTCAAAATGCCACTCAGCGGCAGCTAGCTTTTCCGGTTGATGTTCAGCTAGAAACTTTGCAGATGTATCTCCTGATAACAAGTTAATTGCCCCAAAAACAAATGCCACAGCAAGCATAAGATTTAATGCTTTTTTGTGATAGCTAGAAGCCCCTTTTTTTAGGATCATAAAAGCAGCAATCGCAGCTAATAAAATGGCACAGGTTAAATACGAAGAAGTTAACACGTGAAAGACCTTAGAAGGAGTAGCGAGACTAAACATCGCCTCAATGGGATTCACCTCGGAGAGATCTCCGCCTTCTAATACAAATCCCGCCGGTGTGTTCATAAAAGAATTCACTGTTGTAATAAAAATGGCTGAAAACATCGAACCAATGACTACTGGTATAGAGAGCAACCAGTGGATGATTGGGTTCTTAAACCTGTCCCATGTATATAGATAGATACCTAAGAAAATGGCTTCAAAGAAAAAAGCAAATACCTCCATAAATAAAGGCAAAGCAATAACATTCCCTGCAACCCGCATAAAGTTAGGCCAAACAAGTGATAGCTGCAAACCAATGGCTGTACCCGTTACCACACCAATGGCGACCGTAATCACAAACCCTCTCGCCCATCGTTTAGCCAGGATATAATGCCTATCCTTCTTCTTGATTCCAACGAACTCAGCTATACAAATCATTAAAGGCACACCCACACCTATCGTCGCAAAAATGACATGAAATCCAAGCGTCATAGCTGTAATTAAGCGACTCAGTAATACCGTATCCATCTCCATTTACTCTTCCTCCTGACAATCAAACAGGACCACACAAAAGTTTGTGATCTATTGAGCATATTCTAATACTACTTTGTTAAATATGGGTGAAGTTTAGTAAAAGTTTGATAGATCGACACATCTTTTCGACAAATTTTTTGAACGACATAAATAGAAAAACAGGCAGGAATACATGCGCCCCTGCCTGTTAAGCGTACTCATTATTTAAACCACTGTGTCACTTTTCCTTTTCCATCTTCTGTCTCTACTTTCGCATATGCACCATTAATCAGTGTTAGCTGCGGCGGAACATGTCCACAGTCAATCTCATAGATAACCGGCACACCTAGTTCTTCGGTTAGATCCTGGTACACATCTTCTGTTGTATACCCCTCAACTGGTGTATTTGCTGCACTTCTGCCAAACAAGATCCCTGAACAATGTTCAAACCATCCCGCAAGCTTCATCTGAATGAGTGCTCGTTTTAGATCCGTTGTGGTCATCTCACAGTTTTCAAAAAACCACAGTACTGGCTCTTCCTCAACAAACTGTCTTCTAAAGGTTGAAACATCCCCATATGGTGTACCGACTAGATGGTGAATCACATCAACACAGCCTCCAAGTAAGCGTCCTTCCACTTCAACTTTCTGACCTGTTGAAGACTTCCATTCTGTTGTCTCATTTAAATGAAAAACATGTGGGCTTGGATTCTCAAAGTCCCACTCCTTTTGATACTTTTCTGAGGAATATTGTATAACCTCTCCACCCGCTTCGGTCGAAAGCACCTGCTCCCACATTGCTGTAGTGGCATCGTACTCTTCTCCTCTTAGATCCACCAGATTTGTTCCATGAGCGGTCGCCATTCCAGTTTGCAGCGTCACGGCTAAAAGCAGCATACTCACATCAGAATAACCTAAGATCCATTTTGATTGAATCGATTCAAAATCTAGGTGCTCTAATACCTCTATTAATAACTCCCCGCCCCATGGTGGAATAATGAGATCGACCTGATCATCTGTCATCATTCTATTAAATTCTTCTGCCCGCACCTCAGCCGATGCCGACCTAGCCTTAACTTGAGTCCAGACCGTTTCACCACATTGCAGATGGTAGCCTCTCTCTTTCAACCGAGCCGAAGCTTCTTTTACAATGTGATGGAGTTCAAGTGGTACCCCAGACGAAGTGGCTGTCACCCCAATTGTGGCACCTTTTTTCATATGAGGATATGTAATCATCTCGAATCTCTTCCCTTCCAACTATTTTTCATATCTCCCCAAAACTTCACAGCATTTAACATCTTCTTTGTACACTAAGACAAATGCTCGAGAAATCAGGAGGATCGTTATGAATTCAACTAAGAAAAAGAAAAAACAAACTAGTGCTTCTATCTACCAAGTCGTATGGAAATGGCATTTTTACGCTGGCATTATTTCAGCACCATTTTTATTTATTTTAGCATTTAGTGGAAGTGTTTACTTGTTTAAACCACAAATTGAAGCCTTTTTATATCAGGATTATTTTGTCGTGGATCAAGTGGCAGAAGATCGAGTTTCCTTTTCAGCCCAAAGAGATCAGGTAAAAGAATTCTATCCTGATGCCTCGATTTCATCTTTTGTATTAAAGGACGAACCCGACGCTACAACAGAGTTTCTAATCAGTGAAGATGGGGAATCTGCCTCGGTTTTTGTTAACCCTTACACCGGAGACATACAAGGAAAGCTAGCTGATGATAATCGACTTATGACGATTTTCAAGAAAATACATAGTGAGCTCTGGATTGCCGGCACGATTGGAAACCGAATCGTTGAACTCGCTTCCTGTTGGGCGATCATTCTACTTATCACTGGCCTATACATCTGGTGGCCACGAAATCGCGCTTCCATCTGGGGAACGATACTACCAAGACTACGAAAAAAAGGAAGACTCTTTTGGCGCGATATGCATGCAGTCCCTGCCTTTTGGTTATCCATTTTTATTCTAATTCTTATCGCAACCGGACTACCTTGGTCAGGCGTATTAGGACAACAAATCCAAAAGCTTTCGACTGCCCCTGATCACTCTTATGCCTGGCAGGAACGTCCGGAATCCATCACACTCACTAAGGACGCAGCAGATGGTATTCCATGGGCGAACGAAAATTTGGAGATGCCTGAATCTGAATTTGAAAGCGAATATCTACCTATCAACATTGAAGACGTAACCCATATTGCCGAAATGGAAGGCATGGCCTACCCCTATACATTATCTTTACCGGATGGCCCAACAGGTGTTTACACGATATCTCATGAAACAAATCGACTCGACCTTTCCACAAAGCATATTGATCAATATAGTGGCACTGTTTTAGTAAGCAGGAGCTTTCAGGACTTTGATTTTATTCCAAAGCTAGTTTCAGCTGGCATTGCCCTCCACGAAGGACGACTATTTGGCTTGGCCAAACCAATTACTTGGTCTGATCACTTGTTTAGGTTTGATGGGGATTGTAGTTAGTTCATTTATTTTATGGAAAAAACGCAAACCAAACGGAAAGCTCGGTGCTCCTCCTGGATCAAAAGATAAAAAGGTGACAAGAGCGGTATTCTTTATTATGCTTGGGTTTGGGATTATCTTACCTTTAGTCGGACTATCAATTATCATTATTTACCTACTAGATCGATTCATTTTCTCTAAATTTTCATGGTTCTCTTCAAAAGAAGAAATCAGAACAAAAAGGACTGGATAACATGAAACTTTTAGTATCTACCATAATGCTACTCCTACTTTTTTTAACAGCTTGTGGTTCCCAAGCAAGGACTTGATCCGGAGATTGCAGATCAAGAACCCATTGAGACCGACTTAGACATAAACGTTGATGCAGCACAAGAAACCTATTCAGCCTCATGTATACAATGTCATGGCGGTGATCTAAGCGGATTAAGTGGCCCATCCCTTATAGATAATGACTTTACACCAGAAGACATTCAAGAGATCATCATAAATGGTCAAGGAGCGATGCCTCCAATTCAGTTATCAGATGACGACACTGAAAACTTAGCCAACTGGTTGTCTACCCAATAAACCCTGTTAAAAGGAATGATTGAAATGAACATAAAAACGTTTGGCATAATACTCGCTTCCGCTTTTTTTCTAAGCGCTTGCAACAACAACGAAGAAGGAGCTGACACATCCATACCAAGCATCATTGAAGTCAGCATCGACCTACCAGAATCATCTCCTGCAAATGAGCAGCTTGACATCCCAGTTCAAGTCACTCAAGGCGGTGAACCAGTTGATGACGCCAGAGATGTTGTTATTGAAATATGGGAAGATCAAGACCGAGAAAATGGCTTTTTAGAAGAAGCAAAACTTCAATCCGACGGTCTCTATCAAATTAAGTACGAATTTGAATCCGATGGCATCTACCTCGTCCAAGCACATGTCACAGCCCGCGACATGCACTCAATGCCAACCAAACCAATCATCATCGGTGACGTCTCAGAAGAAGACATTAACGCCTTCAACGAAGCAGGCGGCGCTTCGTCTGAGGAACAAGGCGAGAGTAATCATCATCATTAAAGAATTGACCCCCCTCCTGGTCGGGAGGGGGGTTTTTTGGGGAGGAGATGGTGTGCGTAGAGCTTCTTGGTTCTTAGTTGAAGGGTGATCCTCTTGGTCCGTGCGTATATTTCTTGCTTAGGAGGGATGCTTCTTGGTAAATCCATTCCTGTCTTGGATTCAGCTCAATTCGTCTTGCTATGAGGGCGCGTTTCTTGGAGCTCAGTGGATTGCTCTTACTATTGGGTGCATTCTCTTGGTGCTCAGTGGATCGCTCTTGCTTTGAGGGGGCTTTTCTTGCTGTTCAGTGGATCGCTCTTGCTTTTGGGTGCATTCTCTTGGTGCTCAGTGGATCGCTCTTGCTTTGAGGGGGCTTTTCTTGCTGTTCAGTGGATCGCTCTTGCTTTTGGGTGCATTCTCTTGGTGCTCAGTGGATCGCTCTTGCTTTGAGGGGGCTTTTCTTGCTGTTCAGTGGATCGCTCTTGCTTTTGGGTGCATTCTCTTGGTGCTCAGTGGATCGCTCTTGCTTTGAGGGGGCTTTTCTTGGTGAGCATTGCTATAGGGAAGTCTGCTCTTTGTTTGCTTTGGTTCGTTCTTGCTAATGGATGAATCTATCTTACTATGAATACAAAATCTCTTGATAAACTCATGCTTTCTACCAAGGAAGTTCCTCCGACCGATATTCAATCCCTTATTCAGCAAACCAATCATTTAGACCATATTAGCTGTTAATTCCTCGCAATAGAAATAATTAACCAAAGAATTCCCCAATATTTATCACCTAAATCAAATAGATTCTGTTTTAAAAAAATTGAATATAAAAGCAATACTTCATTCCAAATTTATTTAATTTTCCCAATAGATGTTCGCTCTTCTTATGGTAATATTATCTATAGAAAATAATTGATTTTATTCCTAAAAATAAACAAATACGTGGTGATTCTGTGTCAGTCATTTCTATCAAAAATCTCTCGAAAAGTTATAAAAAGCAAAACGTTCTTGACGATATTAGTCTTCATATTGAGTCTCCTGGTATTTGGGCATTAGTAGGACCTAATGGCGTAGGAAAAACTACTTTTCTAAATGTCCTTACTAACCTTATCCCTCTTGACTCTGGGACCATTTCACTTGTTGGAATGAAGCATTCTAATTTTAAAGTCTTTAAGCAAGTGTCTTACTTACAAGATAATTCGGTATTATACCATTATTTAACTGGATATGAACACTTAAAGTTCATATGTGATATGCATAACCTCTCAAAACAACGTTTACTAGAAGTGGTTGATTATGTTGGAATGGGCGACTACCTTCACAAATTAGTAGGTAATTATTCGTTAGGAATGAAACAACATCTTTTATTAGCTCTATCCATCATAAATAAACCAACCTTATTATTGTTAGATGAACCGTTAAATGGACTTGATCCATCAAGTGCCATATTAATGCGTCGTTTGCTGCTAGAATTAGCAGCTGACGGTACGACTATTATTCTGTCCTCGCATAACCTTTCTGAAATTGATCGTGTTACCAACCAAATAATCTTTTTAAAAGACGGAAAAATCACCGAGGTACATACGAAGGATCACGAACTGACCTATTATCATTTACAGGTAGCCGATCAAAAAAAAGCAACAGATCTCCTAACTGAGAACCATTATGAATTCTCGGAATCAGAAAGCTGTATTACGTTTAGAGCTACTAAAAACACTCTTAATGAATACATAAGCTTGATAACCAAATATCGTATCATGATCCAAGATATTCAAAAAGAAACAACAAGCACAGAAGATTTGTATAATGATTTCTTTCGACGTGAGGTTACAAAATGAACCTGTTTTTATTTGAAATAAAAAAGATCATTCGTACCAAATCTCTATTCTTAATCTTGTCACTGACTTGCTTATTGATAAGTATATTATTTATACACAACTTAATGAAACAAGACCTTATTCAATCAGAGAAACTCGAGCATTTTTCTGAAATTTCCCGAGAATTATCTACGAATATTCTAGCCGATAGAGAGTATTTAAATGAGGCGGATGATCCTGCCGTTTCTAACAGAATTGATATAGGTATCAACCTCCAACAAGAACTTTCCATATTAATTGACTCTATAAGAAAGAATGATTGGAAGCAAGAATTGGAATCTGAAGTTCTTGTTTATCATTTAGCCGAAACCTATAAAAATGTCCAAGGTGATTTTAAGATTACAACGATTGAAATGGAGAAAATCATAAAGTTAAACGAAGAATTACTAATAAGTGACCTTCCTAAGGAAAGTGAGCGAGCTTCTATTCAACAAGCTGTTTTTATGAAACAGATGATCTCACTTTTTATAAATACCTTTGGTTTTTTAATATTCTTCGTTATCTTTCTTCCATTTCTATCGAAGGAATTTGAAGATAATCACATGAAATGGTTGTATACTACTCCAAGCTCCTCGTTATCAATTGTTTCTACATAAGTACGTAAGTATTATTTTGTCCGGTGTGATCTGGTTACTTACCCTATTTGGTTTGTCATACGGCTTACCTACTCTTTTTGGAAAGAACGTCGACAACGCTTTCCAGTACCCACTTTTCACTACTTCTGAGGACTTTATATATATCTCTGATTACATTCTTCAAGCTGGTATCTATAGTTTTGGTCTAATGCTTTTCGGTACCTCTGTCTTACTACTAATTACTCTCTTTATTCGTCACACAGTACTTAGCACGATTATAGTCGTTTCAACTTTTTTTTGGCACTACATCTTATTAAAAAACAATACTTACTCCTTGTTGAATCCTTTTACTTATGTTGAAGTGGATTCAATTATTCTAGAGAACCCTCATTATTTTCCTTGGGGAGCGGTTGTACTCTTTCTCGGAACCATGCTTTTAGTTAGCACAAGTTTATTGATTAATCACAAGCGGGGAATCTAATATGAGACTATTTATCTTCGAATGTAAGAAGTATCTAAAAAAGAAAATGCTTTTACTTACCATTCTCCTAACTATTATTCTATCTGGAGTCCTATATTTTTATAACTCAATTGTTGCGCAAAACCTGCTTGGCGGAATTGTTAACCAGCTAGAACACAACGCTAGTGTTCTCCTTACATACTCAAAAGAATTTGAAATTTTAAAAGAAACTGAGAGTAAAAATGAAAACTATGAAGCGGTTGAGGAAGCCGATAGGATGATACACCATTATGAAGAAAGCAGCAAAGAATATCTAGCCACTAAAAATGCGTATGAAACAAAAGATTGGAGCTTCCTCTATCAAAGAGACTTAGAATTCTTAAGTACACTTATGTACGAACCAGAGTTCAATAAATATTTTATAGAAGAACAGCCAGTTTCAAATTTTACAATTAGAGCTAATTTTGAAGAAAGAACACTTTTAAAAGACACCAATCAAACCCCTATGCTACAAAACGATCCTAATGATCTTTTCCTTGCTACTGTCTATGATGAATTTACAGGAAGCGCACTTGAGCAATGGAATACCATGACAAAGCGATTTGGTACGGAAGGATTTACTTATATCTATCAAATGACTCAATATCTATCTATTCCAATCACAGTACTTGTTGCTTGTTTCCTATTTGGTAGTAATCTCTCATCAGAGATGACTAAAGGAAGCAGACAATTACTTCTGACCAGAGTTTTACCTATACATCCTGTTCGTCTATTTTTTTCAAAATATACAAGCGGTCTATTCTTCTCAACAATGTTTACAATCATTATACAGCTTTTCCCTTTATTTCTTAGTCTATTTCAAGGTGGAGTAGGAAGCTTATCATACCCAATACTAATGTATGGAGTTCCAAATCTAGATACAAAAACCTTGAACGAATATGAAGACTCGTTCTCATTCATTACACTTGATCACTATCTAATTAAAGCATTAGTACTTACTATCTTTGTAACATTCTTTCTGTATACCTTTTATTACTTGATAAATCTATTAATTCGTAATCCATCTTTAAGCACTATCATAACAGCAACCCTCTCATTTTTAGGTGTATATGCTGAACCAAGAACCTATAATCCTTTTACCTATTTCGATATACACAAAATCATTAATGGTGAAACTGCATTGTTATCTTTTAATGAAAACATTCATTTTTCAAATGGAATTTTGATTCTAGGTTTTGGAGGTATCCTCATACTACTAATAACCTATAGCCGATTTAGAATTACGAATAATTTTTTCTGATTTTTGTGAATTACTAGGGGTATTATACACATAAAAGGAGTGCTTTATATGAATAGTAAAGGACCATTTACAAAACTAATAATTGTTTCACTTTTTTCAATCATTACAATATTACTTTATGGAAACACTGCTTCCGCTTCATCAACACCACAAATTGACAATCAGATTGAAATTCAATCAAGCAGTAAATATGTAACAGCCACAAAAAATTGGAGCAAGAGTTATTCTGTTCCGCCAGCAAAATACTTTTATTACACAACTATTAATGGGTTTAAATATAAAGGTAGTTTGAACCGATTTAGTTATGCTGACGCTGATGTAAGGTGGATTGCTACCTACAAAGGCTATGTATATCCTTATTAATAACATAATAATTTAACGTATTATTATACCCCTAGTTTTCAAATAGATGATTATATTTCAATATTGAAAAGACCGAGACTAGTTATGTTTCTTGGTCTTTTTAATATTTATATATATAAATTTTTGTTGAAAACTAACGGGTTCTTCGCAAGCCAGTGCATTTCCTCAACGAACCTCGCAGGTGGTCCAGTTAACTGCTCAATATTATAATCAATCCACCACACGCTTTCCATGTACCATAAGCCTTTTAATGCAGCAATTAATTGTTCCGTTCCAAATGTCCGAAATTGATTATAGCCCTCTAAAAATGCAAAAGCTAAACTCTGATCAAACTCGTCATTATGTAAGGCCCCTGCAATAACAGCTCTCGCTACATCTAAATCAGGATAATCATAGCCTAGTCGATCAAAATCTAGTATGGCCGTAAGCTGCTGGTCTTCAAATAATAGATTATCAAACCAAAGATCTCGATGAGACCACCCCGTAGCACCAAAACGAATTTCTTTTATCTGTTCTGTTGCTAAATACTGCGTTTTAATTTTCGCTATCAATGTATCTGAAAGAGTACGATCGCCCACACCTTTTAATAAATTCTCCCAGTGTTGCAGTCTTTGCTCTCGACTAGGAGGCAAAAATATTGGTTCTTCCTTAGTTGGCAGACTGCCATCATTCAATAAATTATGCATTTTCCCAGCTACCAAGCCAAGCTCATACATATGATATTTCTCAAGCTGACCAGCATGAAGAACCCTTCCTTCACAAAACTCCATAACAATAAACAGTTCATCACACTTAGACTTATGAATCATTTCTCCATTACAAGTCCATATCCTTGGAGTTGGAAGTCCTTCACTATGTAATCGATTTTGTTGATTTAGCGCCCGTTCTATATCTGTCAGCTTATACTTCTTTAACCGCTCCTTATTGTATTGTTTAATTAATAGCAAACCCTGATTCGTCTTCACCTTCCATTTTAGATTCAACCATCCACGATTGATTGGAGTAGCATCTAAGATAGTTAGACCAAAAAGCCCCGTACAGGTTTTGATAATATCTTGTAGGATGTCATCTTCAGTTTTAAGTATTGGCATGAATTATATCCTTTCTTTCACATGACCTAAATATATACTTCTATATTATTGTCTTACTTCCTTTCAAATAAAAAAACACGATCTCTATTCAGACCGTGTCGTTCTTCTCCATCACAGCAAAATAATTCCCCTCATAATCCGCAAAGTTAAAGATTCGATTCGTGCCCATCTGAACAAGCTCTCCAACTATGATCTCCTTATCTTTTAAATCTGTATACAGTTGATAAAGGTTGTTCGAGAAAAACATGAGCGACGGTGTACCCAAATTTAATTCTGGTGACATCTTTGCAATCAGTTCTTTGTTGTGGAGGAGAATGTTCGTCCAAGCGTCAGCTGCTTTTGAAGGCGATAATTCAATCCATCTCATGCCATGCTCTTTTTGATCAGCAATAATGCGAAAACCTAGAATGTCCGACCAGAATTCTACTGCCTTGTCTTGGTTTGTTACATACAACATGACTTGTCCTAGTTTGTGGATCATGAGGATGCCTCCTACTATTATTTTCTGTTCTAACTTAGTATACGTCTTCTTTTGTCGGTTATCTTACTTATCAGGGGATTTCTTATATAATTAAGTTCTTATAAATGCAATAGCTTTATACATGCATACATATAGGTAGGAAATACATCTGATAAAGGCTAGATACTTCGGTTAAGTAGAAAATACATCCGATAGTAGCTGAATACTTCGGTTAAGCAGGAATTACTTCCGATAAATGTTGGATACATCAGTTAAGCAGGATTTTCATCCGATAAATGCTGGATACAAATAAAAGAAGTGGGCATTCGCAAATGCCCACTTCTTTTACGTATTCGGTAACGGCGCAACGGCCGAAATTAGCTCTTTTTCAATCAATTCTTGCCAGAAAGCATCTGGGATTGCGGCACTCAGAGCATCAAGATCTTCTTGGATTCGTTCTGGTCTCGTTGAGCCTGGGATAACGGCTGCTACAGCTGGATGGGCGGTTGAGAACTGCAAGGCAGCTGCTTTGAGACTTACTCCATGGCGATCAGCTACATCCTTAAGCTGCTTAATTTTCGCCTTAATTTCTGGAGGAACCTCCCCATAGTTATAGCTTTCACCACCAAGTAATGCCCCAGAGCTGTATGGTGCTCCTACGATAATATCCATGCCTTTTTGTTCTACCTCTGGCATCATGCGACGCAGCGTATTCTCATGATCTAGGATCGTATACTGTGTAGCCTGCAAGCTTATGGTAGGATGTGCCTCCTCTAGCTGGAGTGCCAATTCAATTGGGATTGTGGTGTTAACGCCTAGTCCCCAGCCTTTGATAACACCTTGTTCTTGAAGCTCTGTTAGGACCCGGAAAGCCCCTGTTCTAGCTTCTTCAAATTTAGCAATCCATTCATCTCCATGAAAATCAGGTGATAGATCGTGTACAAATACCATGTCTAATCGATCTGTCTTCAAACGCTCAAGACTCTGTTTGATTGAACGGTGTGTGGCTGCTGCTGAATAGTCCGTAATGACTTTATTCGTACGTCCAAATTCAAAGAGTCCGTCTTTTTCTTCTGTTTCCTCTTCAATGACTCTTCCAACCTTGGAGCTTAGCACATATTCATCTCGATTTTGTTTAGATAAAAACTCACCTAAACGAATTTCAGCTAGTCCTGCCCCGTAAAAAGGAGCTGTATCATAATAACGAATGCCAGCATTCCACGCAGCTTCAATAGTCGCTTGCGCTTCATCTTCAGGAACGTCCCGGAACATGTTGCCGAGTGGTGCTGTACCAAGTCCAATTTTTTGGTTTAGTCTTTCATTCATTTGGTTCATGTTCGCATCTCCTCCTGAAAAACTGCTCATTGAGGTTCATTTACCGTTCTGTTAAGGATTTAAACCTTAGTTATTTTAGGATATCTCTGCCTTTACAGGAATAAGAATGAACATACGCTACATATCTACCATTATTATCAATCTCAGAAACCATTGATTGTCCTTCCACTTCTCATATACAATAGTAAACTAGGGACTTTTGTAGGCATTTCTGTGTAAACATGATAAACTTCTGCAAAAGCCGTTTTATGCGAAATTTGACTACACATGTAGGCAACCACTAATTCTAGGTGTGATAAAGATGAAGAAAAAATTAATTATTCTATCGCTGATTTTGATCCTTGCGATTGGAATTGGAATCTATATAAATACTTCGACTCAATCAAAACCATCTTTTCAAGAGGTAACCATTGTTGATACGGAAGAATTGGATGAGAATGAGGAAGTAGATCCTTCAGAAGAAGAAGAAGAACCGGAAGTACCGGAGGATGAGGTCGAAGAAGAACCTCAGCAAGGTCCACTCTCTGACTTTATTGTGAGAGCCGCTCAAAACACGATTAATTTCTTTTCAAATAGGGAAACAAAAATTACAGCGATTGGAGATTCACTTACTCAAGGAATTGGAGCCGTTAATGAAGAAGGCGGTTATGTAGGTATTCTCGATCGATCTATTAATCAATCAGAACAGGTTGTAACAGTTAATAACTTTGGTAAAAGAGGAAATCGTTCAGGGCAAATGCTAGAGCGTTTAAGCCTTCCAGAGGTTGAGGATTCCATTAAAGAATCCGATATTGTGCTCGTTACAATTGGCGCAAATGATATTATGCGAGTGTTACGAGAAAATATTACGGATCTGAATTTAGATCCCTTTTATGAAGAACGTGATTTATATGAAGAACGGTTAAACGAGATAACAGATACAATCTTTGAACTAAATCCAAATGCGGATATTTACTTACTTGGGATCTATAATCCGTATCTGCAATACTTTGGAGACGTTGAAGAGCTTGGTGTGATCTTAGAAGATTGGAATGAGACCACTGAACAACTCGCGGAAGAAGATGATCAAATATTCTACGTACCAACAGAGGATTTATTTAGCGATGACACGGAAGGTAGTCTATTAGCTGAAGATCGTTTCCATCCGAATGATGCAGGCTACAAGCTAATGGCCCAAAGAGTGCTAGATTATTTAAGTGAAGACGAAGGATGAGTTTATGAAAACCGACGCCCAAGATAAGAAAAAAACAAACTGGAAAAAGTGGTTTATCGGCTTATTCGCATTAAATATTGCGTTTGTGCTTACACTGGTCATTTTTATCTTTTGGCCAATATCGAATGTAACGTACCCACCAGATCAAAATAATGAATATGGACAAAGCTCAGAATTTATTGTGCAAACAACCAAACAAAATATTAACGATCTTTCAAATGCCTATATCGATCAATTTTTAGCAGGCACTGATCACAATTACCGGCTTGAAATCGATGAGGATATCCATTTAATTGGAGAGCTTCCTGTCTTCTCAACGACCTTGCCTTTGTCCGTTCGCTTTGAACCAATTGTTCAGGACAATGGAGACTTAGTCTTAAGACAGCAATCGATTTCTCTTGGCTTACTTGAACTTCCTAATCAAAAAATCATGGAATATCTCGATCGTTATCTGCCTATGCCTCCGTGGGTGACCGTCAACCCTGAGGATGAGGAGATCTACGTAGCGGTAACAGCTATGGATATCCGTAGTAACTTCCAAGTTGAAGTTGAACGAATCAACCTTGAGCAAGATGACCTTGCCTTTAAAATTATCGTGCCATATCGAACATTAGGCATTGATGCAGAACCAATTGAACAGTGATATAAGTCCCCTAGCTATGAGAGTTGGGGGGATTTTTTTGTTTAGAAATCAAACGATTCGTTTATACAACGTACAAGAACCTATTTAGAGAGGACTGGTAAAGATGGAAATCTTAAATAATCTACAAGATATTGATCCAGACATGCTGCAAATCCTTGATAAAAACGGAAAAGTCGTTAATGACGAGGTAATGCCTGATTTAAATGATGACCAATTAAAAGAAATGATGAGGCGAATGGTTTACACACGCACATGGGAGAAACGTGCAATTAATTTAAACAGGCAAGGACGGTTAGGCTTTTATGCCCCAACTGCTGGACAGGAAGCCTCCATGATTGGCTCACAATTCGCCTTGGAAAAAGAGGACTGGATTCTTCCAAGCTATCGAGACATTCCGCAAATTGTGTTCCACGGCTTCCCCCTTTATCAAGCGTTTCTCTGGTCAAAAGGACATATGGAGGGCGGAAAAATACCCGACGATGTGCCGATGACCATTCCTCAAATTATTATTGGTGCTGCCTTTATCCAAGCAGCTGGTGTTGCTCTTGGTCTAAAGCGAAAGCAGCCAGAGAACGTGGCAATGGCATTTATAGGAGATGGAGGCTCCTCTCAAGGCGATTTTTATGAAGGCATTAACTTTGCCGGTGCTTATAATGTGCCAGGCGTATTTGTTGTACAGAACAATCACTTTGCCATCTCTGTCCCTTTCGAGAAACAAACTGCCGCCAAATCTATTGCTCAAAAAGCCGTCGCAGCAGGTATCCATGGCATTCAAGTTGACGGCATGGACGTCCTCGCCGTGTATCAAGCTTGCAAAGAAGCAAGAGAACGAGCGGTAAACGGAGACGGCCCTACACTTATCGAAACCCTAACCTATCGCTATGGCGGCCATTCCACACAAGGGGATGATCCATCAAGGTATCGTTCAGACGAACTAGACGAAGAATGGGCAAAAAAAGACCCCCTAATTCGCTTCCGTGCCTATTTAGAAGAGAAGAATCTATGGACAGACGAAGATGAGGAAGCCGCATCAAAACAAGCAGAAGACGAATTAAAAGAAGCTATTCAAGAAGCCGAAAAAGTCGAACCCCTCGACATTCCAGACTTGCTGAAGCATATGTATGAAGAAGAGCTGCCGCATATTAAAGAGCAGATTGAGGAGTATGAGGGGAAGTAGGAGTTTGGCGTTGGGTTCGTGTGTGACGTAGGATATGCGGTTGTGCGCCGCATCCTATTTTTGCGCACTAACCTCACGTTTTTGAGCATTATTTCAATTTTCCGCGCATCGGCCTCTCATTTCCGCGCATTTTCCTAATTCCCGCGCACCACCCTCTCATTCCCGCGCATTTTTCAAATTCCCGCGCACCGACCTCTCGTTCCCGCGCATTTTCCTAATTCCCGCGCACCGATCCCCCGTTCCCGCACACTCACTCCAACTCCTGATACAACCCAATCCGATTACCAAATGGATCTTCAAATGTACACCACGCTGCTGGTACCCCTTCTCTTGTTTGTACTTCTTGAATCTCAAATTCTAGCTCTCTTATCAATCGTTCACGTTCTTCCTCAATGTTCTCAACACCTATGCGCAACGGCCCTGCTTCTGCTGCTGTCTCCCCTTTTGTTACTTGTAACCATGCTCCTGGTACCAGTTCCCATTCTGCAAAATCTTCGTGAGGGATAAAGTCTGGTTTTCGGTTCAAAAGAACTTCATACCAGGGTAATCCCACATCGTAATCCATCACTCTAATCTGAAAGGTAACTCCTGAAAATGAACTCAACTTTAGTCACTCCTTTGTTTTCTTAACCTTAGATTTCTTCAAGTACTAATTCAAAAATGACTTCCTCACCATCTTCTTCAAAAATACGGATGGTCATTTGATCGCTTTGTTCAAATATTCTTGCTTGGATGTGTTGATTTTATTAACAAATGTCCTTCTTCATCCGTAGCAAAAAGGGTTTCATTTGAAACGTCCCCTTTTAAAATATGACTGTTATATCCATCGAAGATAACGCCTCCCGAATCACCTGTTATTTCAATGATATAACTACCCTCTTCTAATACATTCATACCGAACACGATATCCACCTGTGTTTCTGTTTTTATGATAGTAGCCCAGTGCATGCCCTGATCATTTTCACCAATACCTGCAAAAATCTGTTGAGTGCTTAATTTCTCTTCTCTTTCTTCATCGAGTGCTCCTTCTGGTAATACTTCTATTTGCTTTTCTTCTTTTGGATTAGAGCAAGCAGTAAGAACAAGGCTCATTAATAGACAAACACCTATAGCAATCTTCTTCATTTGTTTTCCTCCCACATAACGATCTCTACATATTTCTCTATTTCCACACTACATCCTTCTACAAATGAAAAAAATAGTTAATTAATCCTTTTAATTTGAAATTTCATCCTGTATAATCTTACATATAACTATTAGGTTATATGTAGGAGGACACAACTAGAATGACACACCTATTTCGGGTTTTGGCTGACCCAACTAGACGAGAAATTCTCGCAATGACTGCAAGGAAGGAATGCACTCAATCCGATCTAGTTGCTGCGTTTTCTATATCGCAACCAGCCATCAAAAAGCACATTGATCTATTAGTTAGCGAAAATCTGTTGCTTATTAAAAAGGAGGGGAAATTTCGTTATTATCGTTTGAATGAGGACATGTACAAGCTTGAGGTCCAAAAAATTCAAATTGAGCTTGAATCTATACTTGATCGAAAATTACACAATCTGAAAGAATATCTTGAGGAGGATAACGATGAGTAGACAGTTTAAAGCTAGCAAAGACATTTTCATTAAAGCCGATGCTGCGCGTGTCTGGCGTGCACTTACAATTCCAGAGGAACGTAATCGCTTGGAAACGAGAGCTTGCACCATTGATTTGCGTATTGGTGGTGAGATTTATTTAGACTACGGTTGGAATGTCACCTACAATGGTACATTCACTCACCTAATTAAAAATGAAAAAATAGTCACAATTGATGCAGAGGGAAATCCAACAACCTGGCTAATCACACCAAGCTGACGATGGTTGTACAGTTCATATTGAGTATTCCGGGGATTGGTCTGGGGATGTTGGTTTAGCTGAAATGGAAAACATGCTTTTTGGTACCTATCAGTTTTTGCTCAACTTAAAAGGTGTGCTGGAACAAAACACTGATATACGCAATTCATTTTGGAAAAGCTGGTTAGGTCAAATCAATCGGACAGAGAATAATAGAGTAAAAGTAGTAAAAATCATTCCAAACACTCCAGCAGACGGTATCATTCAAAGTGGAGATTACATCATCAAAGTGAATAATGAAGTGGTACATAATTATGATGCAGCTGAACTAGCGGTTACTCATTCAGAAGTAGGGAGTGAGATACTATTATTAGTTAATAGAGATGACCGAGAATTCGAGGTCACTTTGCAAACGATTGCTTTTGGAACAGTATTGGCGGAGTGATATCTCATGAAAATAGACTCATTAAACTTTCTAATGAGTCTTGTTCCCACTAAAGCTTCTAGATATTACTAGCAGTTGGTCTAACAATCATTTCATTAACATCCACATCTGCCGGTTGTTCGATTGCAAACGCAATTGCACGCGCAATTGCATTTGAGGGGATGGCATTTCTTCTGTATTCTTTCATCACTTGACGAGCTTGCTCATCTGAAATTGTTTCTGCCAATTCTGACTCAGTAACGCCTGGTGAAATATTTGTCACACGAATGTTCTTGCCAACTTCCATTCGAAGACCTTCTGAGATTGCACGAACTGCAAATTTTGTGGCGCAATAGACGGCAGCTGTAGGTGAGACTTCATATCCACCAATGGAGGATATATTGATAAATTGACCAAATCCTTGTTCTTTCATAATGGGAAGCCCAGCTGCAATACCATGTAAAACACCACGTATATTGACATCAATCATACGGTTCCACTCATCTACTTTAAGTGCTTCCAATTTTGATAAGGGCATCATGCATTATTTATAATCACATCCACTTTTCCAAATGTTTCTTTTGTATAGTTTATAAAATCGTTCATTTGATCTGCTTTAGTAACGTCAAGCATTTGATAGTCTGCATTCCCCCCTTTTGAACGGATCGATGATGTAATGGTTCTTAAGTTTTCGGTTCTTCTTGCCCCTAAAACAACTTGCGCTCCATTATTGGCAAGTAGCCGTGCCGTTGCTTCTCCAATTCCACTGCTTGCTCCAGTAATTGCAATAACTTTTCCCTCAAGAATAGACATAATAACCTCCTCATATTTCTCTTATTTAACTTCACGATAAAGAATCATTCCTGCGTGATAGAGGACATCTTTTCGAAAATCCCCATCAGCTGTAAAACCTGTATCGTCTACATAGTCAATATGGTTCTCTGTAATCGTATACGTACCTTGATAAGCACTAAGCTTATTTCCGCGTGCCTCATCATAACGTCCATTAGGTAGAAGTTCATGTCGAATATATCCATCACGTGTAACCCACATACCAATATACGAGTGCCCTTCATCACTAAACTGATTCGGCATGTATTCACCCCCTTTGTCATTTACTATGGCAGAATTAAATGTTTATAAGGTAGCCAAATAACAGACAATCATTGCCTAATCCTCTGAAAAACCATAAAATGTACCCAAAAGGAGATGAGATCGTGAAAGGAGAACATGTACGCAACGCATTCATGGAAAAGCAAAAAGAATTAGCTCAATTCATTCAGCAATTCTGTGATAAAGACGGTATTTTCAGCACTGATATACCTTGCCTACACTTCATTCGTGTTTCTCATAAGCTGGAACCCTTATATCAAATTCATAAACCCGCCTTATGCATTGTCGCCCAAGGGACAAAAGTCGTGATTATGGCGGAGGAAATCTATCAATATGATCCTTCAAAGTATCTCGTTGTATCAGTAGATTTACCCTTATCAGGTGAAATCATTGAGGCATCAGAGGAGCTTCCCTACTTGTGTCTCAGATTAGATTTCGAATCAAAACAGATCTTCGACATACTCAAGGAATCAGAACAGCTTAAAATTAAGGAAACAGATTCTCATAGAGGGTTATTTGTCAGCAATATACATTCTTCTTTGTTAGATGCTGTTTTAAGACTTGTTCATTTATTAGATACTCCAGAAGATATTTCTGTTCTCGCTCCTTCTGTTATTCGAGAAATTTTATACCGTATTCTTCAAGGCGATCAAGGTCGTTCTGTGAAACAGGTCGCTATGATTGGCAGTCATGCTGAGCGTGTAGTAAATGTTATTAAACAAATTAAGCAGGAATTCACACGACCCATAGGAATAAAAAGATTAGCTTCAATTGCTAACATGAGTGAGTCCTCTCTGCACCATCATTTTAAGCAAGTTACTGGTTCAACTCCCCTTCAATATCAGAAGCAACTAAGGTTACAAGAGGCACGACGACTTATGCTTTCTCAAACAATCGATGCCGCTAACGCAAGCTTCCAAGTAGGATACGAAAGTCCTTCTCAATTCAGTCGTGAGTACGCACGACTATTCGGTCTACCTCCAATTAGAGATATGCAAAGAATACGCAACATTAATCAAATAAATCTATAAAATAAATAAAAAAGCAGTGCCCCTACCTAAGGTGCACTGCTCACTCAATTATTTCCCTTTATCCTTATGCCCTGGTGGTGTCACCGGTGGTCCAGGTGGAGTGACCGGTCGCTTAGGCGGTGTATGGTTTTTCGCAATCTTTGTTGGTGGCAATGCCCCAACATAGCTTCCTCCTTCACCCGCACTAATCAATGAGCTGTTCTCAGACAACCTCATAAAATCTCCCCAAATGAGGTTCCCATTTTTATCTCTTTCATAAGCGTCTGGCAGCGTTAGGCTTTGAAAGTGGGATTTATCAATGACAGCCCCATCACTATTCACGGTTTGTGTGCCGTCGAAAAAGAAATTCGTTCTATCAACTGCGCCAGATACAAAGTCTGCCGGAGCATTCTCAGGGTCTGTGTGGAAGGATAGATTGTTTGTAAATACACCCTGCTCTTCAGGTTCAAAGTACGGATTGATTCTAAAAATGTAATTGTATCGCTTGTTATCAAATGAGGTATTGTTCTTCATCATGATTTTTCCTGGGTTGAAATTGTCGGTGAAGCCATCCATATTATTATCAAAGGCTAGATTGTTTTTTAAGATATGGGCAACAGGAAGGCCTTCTCCTCCGACCTTAAATCCGCTACCCGACGTGCCTTCTTCATTGTACCCATCACTTAGCTTGCCATTAGAATAGGAGATGTTTCCGTCCATTGTGATTGGTTTATTGGCTCCTTCATTTGTGCGGTTATATAAATCCCAAGCCATCATCAATGTTATTGTGAGCAATATTGCCTTGGAACACATTGCCTTCTCCTACTCCAAGCTTAGCCGCAAATCCATCTGCATTAATATCTGAGAGATCACGATTATCATGAGCCACGCTATTTAAGATATAATTGTGCTTCGGCCACTGCTCTGGATCCGTACCACTTCCCGTGATTTGAAAACCTGTGCTCTGATTATAGCTAAAAGTCATCAATTCTATTAGGTTATGGCTGCCATTTACCCTCATCCCATTGCCCGTTGATTTTGTCAGTTCAAATCCGGCGATATGCCAATAATCAGCATTTAAACTAATTAAATTTCCAGCTTGATTATTGCCATCAAAAACCACGGCTTCTCCTTTATAGGGTACGAGTGATTTTAATTTCCCTTCTTTTCCGCTATAAGGTTTGCTGATGTTAATGGCCTTTGTGTACGTGCCCTCTCGCATAAAAATGGACTCACCAGGATTCACATACTTAATCGCTGTTTCCAAATCTAGTGGATCATTCTTTTTCCCACTCGCATCCTTTGATCCCTTCGGAGAGACAAAGAGACCTTGTCCACCTTTAAAAATTCGTTTTGTTACTGTTACTTCCTGTTTAATTGGCTGATCAGAAGGTGCTCCGCTTGGCGTGTACTCTAATTCAAAGGAAGTCTGATCCTTCTTAAGCTTTGACGGATAGGAGAACACGCCGTTTGCAGTAACCTCCGCCTCTATCACTACCTCTTCTCCATCTTTCCACACCGAAATGTTTCCATTGTAATTTGCTAATGCTTTTAATTCATATGAATCTGATCCCGTTTCTGCTGCTGAAACGATATGGAACGCTTGGATCTGGCTCTTGCACTGGCTCTTCAGGAGATGGCACTGTACTCGCTTCACTTAATGAAATACTCGCGTTGCTGACCGTCATCTCCGCATTTCTAGCCGCATAAAAACCTACTTGCATAGCATCTGGATCCATCTCTTGAACCAAATCGGCTCCGGCAATCTTTCGTTCAAAAATAGGAGAACCATCTATATGCATAAACGTCGCACTCATCACAAATTCAGTATCTGTGCGCTCAAGCTTTAACCTGACTGGTGTGTCCATCGGTAATTGAGGAACACCTGGAATGACATTGTTTATCCACGTACTGCCTGGATTTCCCCATGGCTCAACCACACCTTTTCTTGCCAGTGCACTAATACCTCCTCGCATTAAGCCAACAGCCGCTAAGTTCGAAGCCGCTGTCACTTCTTCAAATCCTGGAATCATTGGATCCTGGCGAGGGCTACCATTAACATCCCTAACCATAATGCCAGCACCTTCTTGCCCACTTGGACTCGCTCCAGTCTCAGGTCCTAGCTGATGAAAGGTAAGATCTGCCTCAAGAACAAAATTATCTGTATTTGGATCTAAGGTTGTATAATAAAAAGTAAGTCCATCATGCCCTGGTGCTAATTTCCCTCCACGACTTTCCATAAAAATGTCTCCATCAATTGTTCCGGGATTTTCCGGGTCTGCGTAATTCACCCCTACCTTCTCTGGTAGCGTATTCGCTGCAAAATCAAGATCTGTTGATTGACCAAAAGTGATTGACTCCCAAACTAATTCCGAGGAATCAACACTTTTTGCAAGACTTATTTGCACATGACTAAAAAACAAGAAGAAGACCAGCAGAGATAGAACCGTTTTGGACATACCCTTCATTAACTCAGCTCCTTATAAGTTTAAATCCTCACCTTAAAATTGTAAGCGCTTTCTTTTATCTGGTCAATTCTTTTTATCCATTTTCACTTCTTATGAGTCTTAAGTCCGACCATAGATTTCATCACTTTGAAGGGGATTTATTGGGATAACCTAACAGATACAGAAAACCCTTTATTAAAATGCTAGACTTAAAGCGGAATTTATTACTCAAGGAGGGTTTTTATGAAATTTGTTCGTCTATCTTTTCTAGCAGTACTAGTATTGGCTCTATCATGGAGTGCACCTTTCAGTCCTGAAGCAAGTGCTCAAGAAGCAGCTAGCATTGACCTCGAAAAACCGATTGTTCTCGTTCATGGTATAGGAGGAGCTGGCTATAATTTTAGTAGTATTGAAAGGAAGCTACGAGGTGAGGGCTATGACCGTTCTGATCTACATGCCATTGACTTTGCAGTCGATCCGGCAATAATTTACGAAACTCTCGTCAATTGAGAGACTTTATTGACGATGTCCTTAGTAACTACGAAGTTGACGAAGTAAATATTATTGCGCATAGCATGGGAGGATCGAACACCCTTCGCTATCTTACTCAGCTCGATGGCGTAGATAACGTTGATAAGGTTATTACCTTAGGAGGTGCCAACCGCTTGGGTGCTAGCTCTGTTCCTGCCGGGGTTGATTTCACTTCTATCTATAGCAGCTCAGACTTAATTGTCTCAAATAGTCTGTCACGTATAACCGGTGCCAACAATATCCATGTAACCGGCGTAACACACCTTGCGCTTTTAACGAATAGTAGAGTTCAAAACTTGATTATCGAAGCGTTAGAGAATTAAAGCAATCTATACTTAAAAGATGTACACGTAGGAGCGAAGTAGTCAGGACTACTTCGCTTTTTTGATTCTTCTATCCTCTAATCAGTGCTCCTTTCAAATTAAGATAGACCGTTTAATCACAAATCAGAGTGGGAATAGTCTACTACACAATGAAGTGTAGGAGGCTAACGATGTCTAAAACGATTTTTATTACAGGAGCTGGTACAGGTCTAGGAAAAGGTACTGCTCTTGGTCTTGCCAAAGAAGGACACAAAGTGGTTGCTGCTGTTGAGATTCTTTCACAAATTACAAGCTTAAGGGAAGCGGCTACAGAAGCTGGAGTAGAGCTTAAGGTAATTAAATTAGATATCACAAATAAAAGAGACCAGGCTTTGATTAATGAATTTGATTTTGATGTATTTGTGGCAAATGCTGCGATTGGTGAAGGTGGTCCTATTTCCGAAATTCCGGTGGATCGAGTTCGAGAGATTTATGAGACGAATGTATTCAGTACACTTGAAACGGCCCAGATTGCTGCGAAGAAATTCGTTCAGAAAAAAGCAGGAAAGATCGTTTTCTTAAGCTCTATTGTCGGGGTCGTCGCGATGCCTTATCTAGGTGCATATAGCTCTACTAAGCACGCGATTGAAGCTATCGCCCAAACCATGCGAGCAGAATTAAAAGAATTTAATGTGCAAGTAGCTACGATTAATCCAGGTCCTTTTGAAACTGGTTTTAATGATCGGATGTTTGAAGAGAAGTGGAAATGGTATGACGCTAGTGAGAATTTCACACCAGAGCAATCCATTGCTAATCAGGAAGAGATCCTAGATCAGCAGCATGATCCTGAGGACATGATCGCAAAGATGGTAGAAGTCATTCCTGCTGATCACCACCCTTTCCGTACAGCATATCCGCAAAGTACAGAAGATCAGATGAAAGAGTTTGAGCAAGGAGTTTGGAAGGACGAGGTATAAAAGAGTAAAGCCGAGTTGGACAAAAAGTATTGTCTCTCTCGGCTTTTATTAGCGTAAGGACTTACTGGCAAAAGACATTTATACTTAAAAAATTAATATCTTGCTTACTAACCCTATTCAGTTCTTACTCATCTTTTTATACGTCTTTCTGAATAACGATCTCGTACAGGTTTATTTGCATTTTCAGCAAATACTTTCCACAACTATTTTCAACACCTAAAAATGATATCGCTTTCATTTGTGATTGTAACAGCGTCAGCTTTCTTTATCTATCCAATAAACAAAGTTTCATTCGACATTTTGCACTCTGAATCTAACGTCATAGATCTTTATAATGATTATATTAGGTTTCATTACTATTAGGGATTTCAAGGAATATTAAGAATCGAGAATCAAAAAAAGATCTCCCTCACCATTTTTCGAATGAAAGAGATCTTTTTTGTATTGGAGACTAGTTACGTCCCAGTCCCTTTTTTGCGCGTATATCTTGGTATTTTACTAAAATCTCTTGAATTAGTGGCTCTGCTCTTGTTTAAGTTTCTTTCTATCTTGATGCTCTATCTAATTCCACTTGATAACTCCCTTTCCATCTTATTAAACACCTAGTCTCTCTTGACAACTCATTCATTTTTCTTAGTAAAATTTAATTCTCCACACAAAAACACCTCTAAGTGAGTATCTCTAACTTAAAGGTGTTTCGTGATATCTATTTCGGATCAGTCTCAACAACATCACCATTATTATACACATTGTAGAATCCTACTGTACCGGTTCCACCACCATCAATTAGATCTTGGCTTTGCGCTCTAAGGTGATAGTAGGTTTGACCGTCTGAGTCTTCGTGCAACTCTCCGTTACTGCTAAACACTAGGTCATCATTATCTAATTCCTGTTCAGCTAACTGAATCGCGTACTCCACTGTGAATTGATCTTTTCTTTCTTCATGAAGTAATTCTGTCCACGTATTTACACCAACGATTCCATCCACCGCTAATTCATGCTCTGACTGGAATGCACGTACCTGCTCACTTGTGTTCGGACCAAATAGACCGTCTACATTCGTATCAAATCCAAAGTGGCTTAATTTCACTTGAACAAGCTCTACCTCTATACTAGCGCTACCTTGCTGTAAGGTAGGCTGATGCTCGGGTGCCACATCTAAAATAGGCTTAAGCTCCGGCGGGATTTCTGCCGATTGAACCACTTCATTTTCCGAGGCTGCTTCTGCTTGTTGAAGGTGAAGTGGAGTGGCCACCAACGCAAGCGCGGGAACTACAGCTAACCATTTCTTCTTCATGCATATCTTCCTCCTTAAATTATTGGTTCACTTATCATCTACCTTATTGTGAACGAGATGAAACGTGTTTCTTTTTATTTCTCACAAAATAAGCTCAGAGAACTTTCACTCTGAGCAAAAAAATTCAATCAACTATTCCTCAATAAATAAAAATTGTACACCCTGCTTAAGCGACATGATAAATTCTTTTAGCAACTCTTTTGTCGCTAATAAATCACCCAGATCAATAACTTCCACAGGTGAATGGGCGTAACGTGATGGGATGGAAAGTACGCCTGTAGGTATGCCATTGTTTGCTAGGCTTATTGCGCCTCCATCCGTCCCGATTCCCGGAAAAATCTCCTTTTGATAAGCGATGTTTTTCTCATCAGCTATATGTATCAGTGCATCTCTTACAGCTGGGTGGGAGATCAAACTGAAGTCGAGTACCTTAATACCTGTACCTGCGCCTATAGCAAGTGATGCATCCATTGTTTCCTCAGGTGTATCACTGACGGCTGTTGTATCAAGCGCAATCGCAACATCAGCCTCAACCTGACGTGCCGCGACTTGAGCACCTCGCAAACCGACCTCTTCCTGTACGGTAAAAATAGCCGTAATTGTGCCAGCAAATTCAGCGCCATCAAACTCCTCTAACAGCTTGATAATGACCGCACACCCTGCTCGATCATCAAACCCTTTTCCGACAAACCGTCCTGTCGATTCATTACCCAGGTACTCCATGTTCGGCTTCCAGGTAATCGGAGTACCTTCCTCTACTCCTAATTCAAGCGCATGTGCCTTATCTCGAGCACCAATGTCTATGTATAGTTGACGATGATTCCGTACCTTCCCGGCATCATCAAACTTCGCATAATGAGCGGAAATACTGCCAATCACACCAGTTAAAAAGCCTTTTTTTGTCCGGAGCTGAACTTTTTGAGTCAGTAGTAAGCGATCATCATTACCTCCAAGTTTTTCAAAGCGAATCAATCCATTGTTCTCGATTTTCTTTGCAATGAAACCAACCTCATCCATATGTGCAGTGATCACCACATGTGGACCCGGTTTTGCGCCTTTTTTTGTCGCAAAGACGTTTCCTAATGCATCCACTCGCACCTCATCAGCAAGTGATGTTACATAATCCCTTATCCATTTACTAACAGGTTGCTCATTCCCGCACGGACCATGTAAACCTGTGAGCTGCTCCAACAATTTTTGCATAAACTTATTCCTCCTCATTTAGCTTTGCATCTTATAGAACAGTATACCTCTTTAATTAGCTACGCGAAATTTGTTGCGCTTCCTACAGACGCTCCGCGTTTTTGACTTCCTTTTTCTTGCTTCCTTTGACACTGCTAAAGTATCTTTAGTAAACACGAAAATACGTTCCTTTTAAAGTGGTTAATATAACTAAAAGGAGGGTGAATTAGTAGAGCAAGATGGCAGAGTAGAAGCCCAAGCATCGTGCGCTTGGGCTTCTTTGAGAAGGCGGTATATTATTTTGATTTAACTGTAACTTTTATTTTCTTTATAGTTTGGTCTAATAAGTATAGCTAATAAGAAAAATAAAAAAGCAACAATATACCCAACTAAATAATTGTCTAATAAAGTTCCAAAAAGTAATATGCTAGGAGCAATTAATACAAATGACATCTTACTTACAATATTTCTCATAGTACCTTTTTAACATTTTTTTAGATGATCTTCAACCGCCTAACATATGACGACAATGAGGGAACGACGTACACCAATAATTTTTTGAGACTTATCTCGCCTTTTTCAAACGACTAACGCTTGACCCCTCGAAATAATTCGAAATCAATTGTTATTATCACTTTTTCTTTAAACGATACAAAGCGATTGATTTGTACCCTTCTGCGAGCAGCTCCTTCATTTGTTTGGCGTTTCTTTCGTGTTGTTTCTTGCTTGGCTGAAAAGATGTAGCGTGCCCAGTCTTTTTGATAGCCTGGTGTCAGACTCCGAAAAAAATTCAACGGCATCAGAACTCTCCAGAATCTCTTCAACTTCCTTAACGCGATCTTCATAATCTGAAACTCGCTGACTTGCGGCCGTTGATTTTTTACCCTTCTTTTTTGATTCTCGTTTTATTCCAACCACGGTGAAAACGTCGTCCATACTAACCATACGTGAGAACTTTAAGTCGCTATCCGCTACAAATCCGTCTTCCCCTACCTTCATCGCTTGGAAAGAGTTCATCTCTGTGAATAAAACCGCTATACCGTTTATTTCCCTTTTTAGGATAAGCAAAAAACAAATACCCAGCCTCAAACAATAACTGATCGTCTATTACCCGTTTCGTATACTCAACCATCTCTTCTAAGGTCTCAACAAAAATAAAAATCGCATCATGGTCTTGGCTAAGAGCAGTGACCTGTTCCGTAAACAGATCATAATCATCTGGTTCGTTGATAACAGCCATATTGGTATATCTATCAAGTTTTAATTTCTCAACGATGGTCATAGGACGTCCCTTTCTAAAATGAGTTACATGTATTTTCCTCCATTCTTCTTGATAAATCAAAGTTTATAATCTTCCAGACTCAGCACCCGTTGCCAAAAAGAACTTTAGAGCCGTATTTAAAAAAGGTGGAACCACACTCATATGGCCAGTATCTGGTATACATATATACTGTGCTTCAATATGATCTTTACCTCTTATTTGTTCATACATCCACTCCGCATCATCAACCATATGTCCTTTTTCATTTTCTCCAACGCCTATTAGAATATCTTTAACGTCTAAAGACTTAAATGAATGGACTAACTCTTTTAGGTAACCTTCTTTCCACCAAATTGAAGGGCTTCCTGCTATGTATGTGGAGAACAGACTACTTTTATGGATGAGTGTATGCAAAACACACAAACCACCTAGAGAATGTCCAAACAACGCACGTTTGGTCTGATGAAGTGGGTATGCTTTTTCAAGAGATGGGATCAGCTCGTTCTCAAAAAATTGGAGAAATGAGCTGACTCCTCCTGTTTGATTCGCTTGCACCTGCTTTAATTGACCTAATTCAGAGCTATCCACCTTCTCCGTAAAATCATAAAAGCGACTTTGCCTGCAAAATGGTTCATCTGTCTCATAACCGATTCCAACAATGATCGTTGGTGGATACCCATGAGGAGCACGTGTTTGTAGACGACTAAATTCTGTTATCGCGCCAAACCACGCATTGCCATCTAGTACAAATAAGACGGGAAAGCCGTCACTTGGTGCTTCAACCGATGGAATGGAGATATAGATTTGTCGTTTAGGGAAATTCCCATCCGAACTTTCCCAGACAATTGTATTGGGAACTTGATAAGCACCTGTTTGTTTAAACATAACCGAAGCTCCTTTGTTAAGTTGATTTTGCGTTTCGTTTGCTTTGAAATAAAAGAAAGATAAAGTAAGGTACTCCGATAATAGAAATCACTACTCCTACCGGGAGCTTGGGCAGGCGCAAAAATTGTTTTGGCAATCCAATCAGCGATCATGACGATGATCAAGCCAAGTATGCCACTGGCAGGCAAAACAAACCGATGATGAATGCCAACTAACCTTCTTGCTACATGTGGGGCGATTAATCCTACAAAGGCAATGCTTCCAGCAACTGAAACACACGCTGCGATCAACCCAACACTTAGAAAGATCAAGGTATAGCGTTCTTTTGTAACAGAGAGACCAAGTCCTGTTGCACTTATTTCAGATAGACCAAGTACATCTAGTTTTCTCGCTTTGTAGACAATAAATGGTGTTAAAATCAAGATCCAAGGTAGAGTGATTAATACATGCTTCCAATTTGTACTATAGACACTGCCAGCAAGCCAGACAGCCGCCATCTCATAATCGCGTGGATTCATCTTTAATGAAACAAACAAAGTTAACGCACCAAATCCAGCAGATATCGCAATACCTGTTAGGATAAAAATTTGCGGGTCAAGTCGTCCTCTTTCAGTCGCAAAAACTAGAAGTAATACAACAGCAAGCATTCCCCCAACCCAACCTACGATTGGCATCACAAAGATACTAAGCCAATTAATATCAATGAGACTTCCTTGTACTAGGAATAAAAAGCACACAACAGTTGCTCCAGCTCCCGCATTAATGCCGAGAATGCCTGGGTCAGCTAAAGGATTACGTGTAATGCCTTGTAATACTGCTCCTGCTATTCCAAGCCCCATTCCAACAAGCGCACCTAACACAATACGTGGCAAGCGAAAATCAAAGATAACCAAATCTTGACGAGCATCCACATCTAATCGAAACAGTGTCCTAAATGTCTGGTTAATACTTAATTCATATGATCCGCTTGTTAAGCTTAAATAGAAGGCAACTGAGATGATTACGAGACTACTTACTAAAAAGAGCACAAATCGTTTATGTTGATTTTGCAAATCGTTTGCCTCCTCTCGTTTTTATTAAATACAAGAGAAAAGGTACCCCAAATATGGCCGTCACTACTCCTACTGGTGTCTCAAACGGAAAATTAACCATGCGGCTTACCACATCACTAAATGCTAAAAACAATCCTCCTAATACAGCTGAGAAAGGAATGATTTTTTTATAATCGTGCCCGACGATAAAACGAGCGATATGAGGTACAGCTAAACCAACAAAAGCAATTCTACCCGCTAATGCCACGGCAATGCCTGTTAACACAACAACAGCTAAAAAAGCGAGGCCTTTAATTAATCCTGTTCGTTGCCCTAGTCCAAGCCGACACCTCATCCCCTAAAGCAAGTGCTGTAATCTGACGCGATAAGCACAGCGCAAATAGGATTCCCGCTAGAATAAATGGCGCAACGGATGCAACCAACGCAAGATCCATTTGATGCAATCTTGCGCTATACCAGAAACCAACGTCCTGTGAGACTTGAAAATAAAGTGCCATTGCTTGAGCGATGCTCCCGAAAAATGTCCCGATAATTGTGCCTAAAATAGCAAGACGTACAGGAGAAAATCCTTGAGGCAACGAGGCTGCAATGCCAAAGACAATAAGTGACGCAATGGCAGATCCCAAAATAGAAGATCCAATCATCATAAAAGAGGACACACCAGAAAATAAAACCATAACGGAGGTAACCATTAGCAATGAACCATCCGTCACTCCCATGATAGAAGGCGAGGCCAAGTAATTCCAGGTCACACCTTGCATCAAGGCACCAGAAACAGCAAGACTAGCACCTATTAAGATCGCACCCATTAAACGCGGTAATCGTTTATACACAATGACCTGATGATCTGTATTTGTTGCGTCATAGTGGAGCGCTACTTGGAAAACCGTGTTCCATTCCATTGATTTTGCTCCAATGGCTAATGAACACCATCCAACCACAACAGTTATACAGAAAAAACCAGCCCAAAGAAGAAAAGACAAAGGTCGTTTTCCTAACTTGGGCTGGAATGTGCTAGTTTTCAAAAAGTGAGGTCACTTCATTTAAAAATGCCATCCGGCTCCAAGATGGCCCGCCTTCAGACAGCGGATCAATGATGTTTACATAGGTTTGATCCTCTGTCAGTGCTGGTACATTATCCAAGATTGGATCCTGCTTTAGTTGATCAATGATTTCAGTCTCTGCACCTGAATTTTCAGCCGCAGCGTCCTGTATAAACAAATAATCCGGATTAATCTCAGCAAGCTGTTCAATCGAAATCAACTCTTGAGCTTGCGCAGCTTCAGTAACCACCGGTGCAGCAATGTCTAAGTCATCGTATAATATTGAATTAACAAAAATGGAACTTGGATAAATATAAAGATCGTTATTTCTTACGCGAACGGCTAAAACCGTTTTATCATCTAATTGATCACCGATACTCTCTTTCGCTTCATCTAGTTCGGAATAATAAGACGCAATTGATTCTGTTGCCAAGTCCTCTTTACCAGTCAGCTGACCCAAAAACTCTAAGCTTTCCTCCCAATCTGAAGCAATATGAGAGATCTTAATTGTTGGCGCTACTTTTTCAAGCTCCTCCACGACTTCAGGCGGAAACTTTGTTGAAGCTAATATGACATCCGGGTCAAGTGATAGTATCTTTTCTACATCTGGCTCTGTTTTTTCACCAATTGGTTCAGCGTTACTAGTAATCGGCGCAAACATGTCTGGCACACTGCCTCCCACTGTCATCACACCTATTGGTTCAACATCTAAGACAAGAGAATCCTCCATTGCTTCCATCGCACCTGTGACAACAATTCGCTCTACATTTTCAGGAATTGTGTAGTCTTCTCCTAAATATGTTACTACTTGCTCTCCACTTGATTCACTCTCACTAGCCGATCCCTCTTGCTCCGTTCCTTCCGTTTCTTCTGCCTGAGATCCACACGCTGCCAACATAAGGACGCATGCCAATACAGATGTATGTAATAAAGCTTTTTTCATTTTATCCCTCCGATGAGAATGATTATCAACTTCGTTTATTATATTAAATAATCACACTCATGCACATGGATTTTTTTTCACTCCACCATGGACAGAAGTTGTTTTTTTAGGAAAAGTAGTTTTTTATATTGAGCTGTAGCGGAATATTCAAACCACAAATCAGAGGGTAACGAAATCACTTGATTGTTCCTGATTGCTGACATACCAAGCCAAATCTCATCTGCACGTAATTCTTCATAAAATGATTCCGTTTGATGATCATGCAGATGCAGAACCCAAAGTTGTGAAGGTTCTTTTTCAGCCAACTGCGTAAGGTTTATCTCAGCATTTGGCATTGTTTTTTGAAAGCCTACATCCTCAAATAAGTCTTGGATTCCCTTATTTGCATACAGAAATATAGACTGACCTTTAATACAAATAATTGTAGGTGGCTGAACTTTTTTATCCGCTATTAGTTCTCTACATTCTTCCACGACATCATCATATTGCTTCAAGAAATGCGTAGCCTCTTGTTCACCCCTGATTTCATTAGCAATAGTCAGTAGCTGATGACGCCAAGTTTTCGATGAATCAAGTAATAGAACCTCTGAATCTATTTGTTTTAATAAGTGTTGCTGCTCCTCTGAAACTTGTTTTTTTGCAATCACTAGATTTGGTTGCACATACTGGATCTGTTTGAGATTCGCTCTCCAATCTAGATCCGCCCGGTACGCACTTAAATGAACCGGTACATCGTGTTGATATTGTTCAAAATAGGCTTTTGTCCATTTCGGATGCATAGGAGCTGCGTATGGTACACAGTGCAGGGCGAGTAAATCTCCCAATACGTCTTTATCATAAGCAGCTACCTTTAACCGATGTATCTCTCGATAAAAGCTAGGCGCTTTACCTGTTTCTTTTTTAAACTTCCTACTAAAATAAAATTCATCGTCGTAGCCTACGTGAGCACTAATTTCTTTTAGAGGTAAGGGCGTTGTACGTAACAACTTCTTGGCCTCTGCTATTTTTACTTTTGTAGAAAATTGATTAATCGATTTCCCCGTTTCTTTCTTAAACTCTGTACTTAAATACGTAGATGTTACCTTTGAAAGCTTTGCTAGCTCACCTAACCGGTGCCTATTGCAAGGATGCTCTTCCATCCATGTCTTGATCTGTTTGACCTTGTCTAAAGATGTGAGACTACCTTGGTTGATGCACGTATATAAAGCTCGTTGGAAGATTAATTGTTGTTCGAAAATATCTGTATCATCTATCGTTAGGATGTGTGACCAATCTAGCTCAACCTTGCCAGAGGTTTTTTTAAATTGATACTCGACATTTGCCACTAAAGTGCTGCTGTCTATTTCCTCATATAATTGAAAATAAAAAAGCGCCCCTTCTACTCCAGCCTCTACTGATGTGATTTCGTAGGATTCACCGGCATTGATCACAAAAAAGTGATCAGGTGTCAGTTCACGTTCATTTAATCCATATGTCATTTTGGCATTCCCGCTATAAATAACAATTAACATATAATGATCAGCATAACTTGGTCCCTTTGGCCACGTTCCAGCACATGTCTTGACCTCTTTTAAGCGAACAGTTGCCATTTTCCAATCTAGCATTTTATCCCCTACCAACATAATTGATAATAATTCTCATTATAACGCAAAAATCCACTCTTTGCTAAGAGCAGCTTAATGAGGTGTAAGAGATTCAATGGTCTCTTTAATGATCTCAATAGATTCCAAGTCTTTTTTTGTTCCACAAATGGCTAGGGCATAACCTTTAATGAGATTGATTCGCCTACAAGAGAATGAATGTTTCTTTTGTAAATCTATTGGAGTCATGCAATCTGATTCGAGCTGTGCTTCTTGAATGAGAATGGTAGAAAGCTCCTTGTACAGACCACAGCCTGTTGCTTTTACATACGCTTCCTTTACCGTCCACAACGGGAAAAAGATTTGTTCATTAAGATGATTACACTCCGGAAAACAAGCAGTGTAGAGATCTGTTTGAATGGGTTTCATTTGTTCGATATCAATTCCAATCTCTTCATCAGCAAATACACACACTACCCAATCTCCAGAATGGCTACAATTAAAATGAACATCTTGATCTTTGATTCTTGGTTTTCCGTACTGTTCTTGAGTAAAGGTACAGGACTGCCCAAACTTTTTTTCCATTTGGTTCTGTACAAGCCTTTCTGATATCCATAGCTGCCAAGCTCGTTGCAGGCATTTTTGCTTTAAAATTCTCCCCTGTCGTTTGCTCGAAACAAACGGTAGACGAGAGTTTAACGAACTCCAAGCTCATCTCATTAGGGATACGACTATAACAAATCTGTGCCATCATCCGGTTTTCCTTTTAGCTTCTTGTTTTTGAATCATCTTTTCTTTTAAGATCGATTCATTTTCTTTTGTTAATTTTGCAGCTGAAATGAAAGCAACAAATAGGAGTAAACAAGCAGCTATTAAGGACATACGATATGGAACATCAGCACCTGTGCCTATCATAGGAAGGTCATTCGGTAATGCTAGCATAAATGATAGCAGGACAACACCTACCGCAGAACCTACTCGACTTAATACTTGGAACAGTGCTGTGGCGTGTCCCATTTGTTCCTTGCTAATTGTTGCAAATGCAGACATATTAATAGCCCCCACAGCATGTCCTAAACACACACCTACTGAGAAGGAGAGCACTCGAATCACCCATGGATTTGTGTCGGCACTGATTTGTGCCAAGAGCAAATAGATTATAGCTGTTAGGCACACTCCTATTTGTACAACCAGCTTTGGTCCGAATCTCTTAAAAGAATAAGGCATGATCTGTGAAGCAAGCATGAGACCAAGTGCCTCAGGGAATAAGACAAGCCCCGACTCAAGTGCCGTTGCATCAAATACCTGCTGATACATCAGTGGGAATACATAGATTAGTCCTAGCAACGCGCCAGCACAAGCGGCCATACTAATCGTCATCGATCGATACAATGGGTTTGTAAATAACCGAACATGTAGCAGCGGATTCGGTTGATTCCACTCCACTTTTGCGAGTCCAGCTATACATAATAGTCCAATGATTAAGAGTAGACTGATAGAAGTTGAAAAACCTCTTTCCTGTCCCAAATATAAAGCAAGCATAAGCAGGACAAGTCCAGGGCCTGCGAGTAATAACCCTTTATAATCAAAGGTTGATTGCTTGGCTCCTTTATCGACTTTCACATAATAAAGCGCGAGTAGGATAGCTACAATTCCAATAGGCAAATTGATAAAAAAGGCTAATCTCCACGTTGCATATTCTACAAAAAATCCTCCAACGATTGGTCCTAATGCCGGAGCTAGTGCAATGGGTAGAATGAGTGCGCGAGATAATTTTAAGCGCTCTTCAGGTGGGAATGTTCTAAATAAAATAGCCATAGCCACCGGTGTTAACAATCCTCCTGATGCTCCCTGTGCCATTCTGCCGAGATTTAGTGAGACAATGTTGGTAGAGAGACCACACCAAACGGATGCCAATGTAAAACCTGCAAATGCAAAAAGAAAAATCACCTTTGCCCCGTATCGTTGAGCTAACCAACCTGCAGCCGGCATCGTAAAGGCTAAACTAGCTAGGTAGCTGATATTGATCATTCCTGTTTGCTCTGGTTTCAACGAAAAATCATGACTAATCGTAGCTAGCGCGACATTCACAATCGTTGTATCCAAGGATACCGTGAACATTGCCATCACATAGACAATACAAATGATTTTCTTTTGATTATTCATGTTGCTCACTTTTCACGCACAGTTTGAACCAAGGACAACTTACCAGAGCTGTCCACGTTCAAATCGGTCCAATGTGTTTCTATATAGTCCTCACACTCTTGCTTGTTCCCCTCAAAAACAACCTGCCACCCAAGCTGGAACCTGCATCCATGCTTGCCAAAGAGAGTGTTCGTTTTTTTCATTTTTTAATACAAGTGTTTGTCTATTCATATTGTATTCTCTCCCGTTAGTTTATTTGAAACAACTTCTGCAATCTCCCGGAGAGGACCAGGCTGGCACATATCTTTATGCCGGCAATCTACATCATAAACCTCAACACCCGCTGTGAAAAAAGGATTCCAAATGTCTGGTCCAACATAAGACAACCAATCAGGTATTTGCAGTGAGCGGAAGAAAACGGTTTTCCCATGATAAATAGATGGCTTGTGCTCACGTAAACATTGAACAGCATTGATATAGCATTGTCTCATACGATTGATTGTGTCTCGATCTAAGCTTGCTAACGCACTACCCTCTTGAGTCAATATGGTGATAACATCGTCCATAGTTAGTGTGTCGATGGACTCGAAATCCGCTTGGGTCAAAACCTGCTAAAGCCAGTAACCCGATTAATGACTCTTCTTCAGTTGGAGTTCCCTCTGCTTGATAGAATTGCCTTGGATGAGCATCCAGAATAAAGAGATCAGAAACGTCTTCTCCTTCCGCGGCAAGAAGAATCGCCATCTCTTGAATGACATTCCCACCTAAGGACCAGCCTAATAGTCGATATGGACCTGATGACTGAATAGATTTTAATTGTCGGATGTAGTCTTTGGCCATTTCAGTAATCGTACTAGGCATCTTCTCCTCACGACCGATGCCTCGAGCTTGAAGACCATAGATTGGCACTTCCCCATTAATTTGGCTTAATAATCCCGCGTAGCACCAACTCAATCCTCCAGCCGGATGGATACAAAACAGCGGTTGATCACTTCCATTTTTCCGCAATGGCAACAGCACATCTAGTGCATGACTTGTGCCTTTGGTATTGAGCTTGTCTGATAAACCAGCAACCGTTGGCTCTTCAAACAATACGGCAAGGCTTAGTGACACACCAAATTGTTTATTTAAACGTTTGATTAACTCGACTGCGATAAGAGAATGTCCTCCTAGATCAAAGAAATGATCATGAATACCTACTTGCGGTTGATCTAGGACTTCGGCAAATAGCTCACACAAAACCTGCTCTTGAGGAGTTCGTGGAGGCGCTTCATGTTTCGCATAGTCAAACGCTTGGTCCTGGTAATGCTTTTTCATCGAGCTTTCCATTGGTTGTTAATGGAAGCTCTTCTAGCACTTCATATGAAGCAGGCATCATGTATTCAGGTAATATGGCGGTAAGGTGCGCTTGCAGTTGTTCGATCTCACCTGTCTTCTCCATTACCAGATAGGAAATCAATTGCTTATCTTCATTTACATTCTCGTAAAGGATCGTTGCTGCCTGTTTAACTTCATTTGATTCAAGAATTGCTGCATCTATCTCACCGAGCTCAATACGGTGTCCTCTCACTTTTACTTGTTTATCAGAGCGACCCATATACACAAGCAAACCGTTTTTTTGAATTCTTGCTAGGTCCCCTGTGCGGTACATCCGACTGCCCGGCTCACCAAATGGATTGGCAATAAATCGCTCAGCCGTTAATGAAGGTCTGCCTACATATCCATCTGCTAACCCCGCTCCGCTTACGTACATTTCACCAGTCATTCCGTCTGGCACGGGTTGTAGCCAATCATCTAGCACATAGATAGATAGATCAGGGATCGGACTTCCGATGTGACTTTGATCTCGTTTTCCAGGTTCAACTTCTGCATACGTAACATGCACCGTTGTTTCAGTAATGCCATACATATTGATCAGCTTTGCAGGATGACCAATCTTATACCACGATGTGAGTTTGGCAAAATCTAACGCTTCTCCTCCAAAGATAATGGCTCGTAACGAGAGTTGTTTTGCTAGATCTACATGCTCTAAGCATTGCTCAGCCAGCGCATAAAAGGCTGACGGAGTTTGGTTCAGTATCGTCACCTTTTCCTCAACTAGTCTGTGTAAAAAGGCTTCGGGTGAACGCGCTTCTTCTTGAGGGATCAGCACAACCTTTGCTCCATGAAGTAAAGCACCCCAAAACTCCCATACCGCAAAGTCGAACGCATAGGAATGAAACATCGACCACACATCAGCTGACGAGAATTCGTACCAGGTATTTGTTTCTTCAAAAAGTCTCCACACGTTTTGATGCGCAACTCGAACTCCCTTAGGTTTGCCCGTTGAACCAGATGTATAGATGATATACGTTGGGTCTCTCTCTGAACGTTGAATCCCTTCTAAATTGGTGATAGAGCGATTTTGAATTCTTTTATTTGTTTCATCTAAATCAAGAGCAATAACTGGACACTTTGTATTCAAATCGTGGTTCAACTCTGTTGTCGTTACTAAACAAGATGGACTTGCATCCTGAATGATAAATTGTAGTCTCTCTAATGGGTTTGCAGGATCAAGTGGTACATAGGCAGCCCCTGTTTTTAAGATAGCTAGAAGTGTTGTAGCCAAATCAAGCGAGCGTGATAAAGCCACTGCCACATAATCTCCATGCCCTACTCCACTAGCTACTAATTCATAGGCAAGCTGATTAGCTCTACTATTAAGCTCATAATAAGTTAGAGTTTCATCTTTGTACGTCAAAGCGACACTAGCTTGATGCTGACGTGCAACCTCTTCAAAGGAGCTAGCTAAATGGCCGAATTGCTTCCTACTCTTCACTGAGCCACTCTTTAACTCCTGCACTTTTTCTTCACTAATAAGTTGTAATGCTCCAATTGAAGAATCAGGTTTAGACGTAACCTGACGCAACACACGTAACCACTGGCTTGCCATATCAGCTATTCGCTCTTCCGTGAACAAATCGGTTCGATACTCAATTCGAGCATCTAATCGATTACTGTGTTCATCCAACTCAAATGTGAGGTCAAATTTAGCTGATCCCACTGGCTCTATTCTTGTTTGTGTGGATACACCCTCAAAGCTAACCTGTGCTTCTGGGGTTTGCTGAAGCACAAACATCACTTGAAACAACGGATTCCGCCCTGGCATCCGTTTTGGATTGATCGACTCAACCACCTGTTCAAAAGGAATATCTGAATGTCTATAGGCACGCATATTTTGCTGTTTTACTCGTTCGACCAACTCAGTAAATGTTGGATTGCCTCCTGTATTTGTGCGTAATACAAGTGTGTTAATAAATAGTCCAATTAAATGATGTAGTTGCTCATCTGAACGACCAGCAAGTGGTGTGCCAATTGCCAAATCTGTGCCTGCACCTAGCTTTGTTAATAACGAAGCAAGACTCGCTTGTAGAACCATATGCATGCTTGCTTGATGCGTCTGGCTTACTTGTTTTAGCTTTTGATAGATCTCTTCATCAATCATAAAGTCATACGTTTTTGCATCTACATCCGTAGTCGGTTGCCTCTTACCATCAACAGGTAGTGACACTTGTTCAGGAAGTCCTTCCAGTTCTTTTGTCCAAAACTCAGACTGTTGATGCAACTTCTCTTTTGAAACATGATGTTGCTGCCAGAGCGCATAATCTGCGTACTGAAAGCTTAGTGAAGGAATCGCCGTTTCCTCACCAGCTAGTTTTTTGGCATACGCATCAGACAAATCACGTCCAAGTGTCGCTAATGACCAGCCATCCGCCATGATATGATGCAGCACAATCACTAATGTTGCGGTGGTCTCTCCGGTTCGTAACAGCTGACAATGAATGGCTGACTCTTTTTCAAGATCAAATGAATAGCGGACAACTGACTGTAATACTGACTCTTTTTGTTCTGAATGAATCCACCGCTCGACCAACATTTTTTTTGACTGCTTTATTGAGAGGATTTTTTGATAAGTCTCTTCATTATCTTCAACGATCAACGTTCGAAGAGGTTCATGAGCACCGATCACATCTTGTACGGCACGCTCAATCAGTTGCGGCTTAATCGCCCCCTCCATTTCAATGATAAATGGAATATTGTACACAGGGTTTTCCTTATCTAATTGATGCAGAAACCATAAGCGCTTCTGTTCATTGGATAAAGGAATACGTGTTGGACGATCACGTGCAACCATCTTTGTTGCTGCAGTCGCTCCCCTCACCTGATTTGCTAGTTGCTCTACGGTTGGCGATTCAAAAATCTCACCTGCACTCATCTCAATTTGAAATGTGTTTCGAATCTTAGCAACAAGCTGAACAGCTAGAAGGGAGTTCCCACCTATAGAAAAGAAATGATCATCACGTCCTACACGTTCTAGCTCTAAAATGCTCGCCATTAAGTGTGCAATCTGTTTTTCTTCTGTTGATCTTGGCTCAAGATACGCGCTATTTGACTCAGGTTTTGGTAATGAATTTCGATCGACTTTGCCGTTTGGTGTTAATGGAATGGCATCTAAGTGAACCACCTGACTTGGTACCATATACACTGGCAAACGTTCTGCTGCAAACTCTAGAAGATCTGCCTCTTGAACAAGATTCCCACCTTCAATATAGGCAACAATCCGCTCATTCCCTTGCTTTCCAAAAGTACTAGCAACAGCATGACGAACTGCCGAATGAGACTGAAGCACCCCCTCTACCTCACCAAGTTCAATTCGATAACCCCGAAGTTTGATTTGAGAATCGGTTCGCCCTTGAAATGAAAGAGTTCCGTTTTCTTCATATCGAACGAGGTCGCCCGTTTGATACATTCTAGAGCCTGGTGCTCCAAATGGATTTGCAATAAACCGGGTTGCTGTAAGCGAAGACCTTCCTAGGTATCCATGGGCAAGTCCTGCTCCGGCAATATACAACTCTCCTACTGTTTTTGGACCAACTGGCCGTAAGCTTGTGTCCAATACATATAGCTGCGTATTCCAAATCGGACTACCTAACACTGTTTGCTTCTCAACTGAAAGCTCTTCAACCGCCGACCAAATGGTTGTTTCGGTTGGCCCATACAAATTAGTCGCAGACTTTCCAACTGAGAGCATAAGATTTTTCAAATGGTCCGGTAATGCTTCCCCACCAACAAGTATATGTACATCACGTAATGACTCTGGAACCTCTTCTAATAAAATCTGCCATAACGTTGGAGTTGCTTGCAGATGACTGACTTGATGTTTTTCCGAAAGTCTACCCAACACCTCTGGTTGCTGCACGTCTCCCTGCTCAGCTAAAACCATTTTTGCCCCTGACATGAGTGGTAGATATAACTCTAGAGCTGAGATATCAAACGCAATGGTCGTAACGGCCAAAAATACATCCTGCTCTGACAATGAGAACTGATCATCCATTGCATACAGAAATTGATTGAGTGCACCTCGAGAAATCACAACTCCTTTTGGTTTACCGGTTGAACCTGAGGTGTACATCACATAGGCCGGATCTTCCATAGATACCGAGTCATCACTGAATCCTTCTTCCACACGCACACCGTCTAATTCCTCTTCATTAAGTAGAATCACCTCTGCCTCTCCAAAAGAAGGAGCATCTTTGGAAATAGAGCTTGTTGATATCACGTACGACACGTTTGCATGCTGAACCATATATTCAAGACGTTTTTTAGGGAAGCTCGGATCTAGTGGCAAATACGCTGCACCGATACGTAAAGTCGCCAAAAGCAGACACACCATCTCAGGAGACCGTTCTAACGAAACACCGATCAATGTATTCTTTTTAACCCCTTTTGATCTAAGTAAAGACGCGATTTGCTCTACTTTATGGTCTACGTCTTTATAGGTATAGGCTGTGTTTTTAAATGCCAGTGCATATGCATCTGGTTGTTTTGTCGCCTGAATACGAATCGCATCCGTGAAAATAGGCTTTGGTACAGTTCGCTTTGTCTCATTTACATCACAAATTACTCGTTGTTTTTCATCATTAGAAATGACACTAAGCTCCGCGACCTTTTTGTCTGTTTCAACAAGCTGCTGATAGATGCGAATAATAGCATCTGCGTGATGTCTTACATCCGCCTCTGTATACAATTCCGGATTTCCATCAACCACAAGCTGATACTGATTAACTTCTTTTTGTTTATAAAATTGAATAGACAAATCTTCAACTGGTCCTGCTGACAACTGATGGACGCTACCAACCGCTTCACCAAATTTATACTCATAGGTAAAAGGTAGAATGTTGACGATTGGTCCGTAGATTTGCTCTTTACTACCTGATTTCCCCAAATCCATCCGCATCCATTCCTGACGATAGCGCCCGTGACGTTTGCTCTCCATTAGGCGCTTACGAACTTGCATCATGACTTCAGATACGCGTTGATCAGGTGTAATCTGAATTTGAAGCGGTACGATATTCATCGTATTCGTCGGAACCGTTATCGCAGCTGAACCAAGACGATTCATTAAAGGAAGCCCCATCACCACCCGACTTTTTCTAGTCGCATGCTCTAGATAAACGGAGACACTTGCTAATAACTTCTCTTCAATTGAATACGCCTTGTCAGCTTGTCCATCCTCTAGATCCAATGAATAACGGTGAAACTGCTTGTGAATCGTTGAATGACCTTCCGCCAAACTTACTCCCTCATTCTGCTTCAACAGTTCTTGCCAGTATTGCTTGTCTGCAGCAAGCTTAGAAGAAGTAAGATAATTTTCATCATCAGACAACCATTTACCCAATGTACCAAATGGTTTTAACCGAGGTTGCTTCTTCAAAACATGTGCAGTGTATAAATCAGCAGTGCGATTCACCAAGCAAGGTATAGCCATATCCATCAATGACTAAATGATGAATACACAAATACCAATAGTATGTTTCCTCACCTACCTTTAATAAGGCTAGTTGAAACAACGGACCTTCAGCAAAAGAGAACTGTGTTTCGGTTCGGCTTTTTTCCATCCATAAAAAAGCTGCCTCATGTGGGTCCTCTTCCTTACTCATATCTAGCAAATCAATAGATGGTTGAAACGGTTTGTTAAGGATTTGGCTAACATGATCTGTCTCTTGCTTAAATGTCGTATATAACCCCTCTGCTTCCATCATGGTTTGAGTGATCGCCTCAATCAAAACATCCACCTGCACATGACCATTGATTTCGACATATTCAGCTGTGTTAAAATCCGAACCGCTTTGCCCTAACGTTTCTGCAAGCCAAATCCCTTGCTGAGCTTGGGTTAGCTTCTGTTTTATTGAAATTTGCTCCATATCTTGATCCCTCACATCTATTCAGGATTAGCTGTCACGTTGACTCTCTTGTAAAAGCTCGCTCCACGCATCTACGGATGGAGACTCCGCTAACTCCGCAAAAGTGAGCTGATAGCCTTCACGATTCCACTGTTCACTAAGTGCCATCAGTCGAATGGAATCCAGACCTCGATCTAATAAGTTCTCATCATTTAAGATAGATTCAGGCTGTTCATCTAAAAAAGCTGCAATATCCGCCTTGATCGCGTTTTTTGTTTTTGTACCTGAATCAGATTGCAGTTGCTGCATGCAATCGTCGGTCGTAAGTGTGTGCCCGCAACGAGTTGCTACATAATTTAATGAGTGTACATGGTGCTCTAACGAAAAATCAGCAAGCGCGTCACCTACAAAAAAGGATTGGATATCATACATAAAGGCATCAACGGCTGTTGTTTGGCAGCCGATATGTGCATAGACACCCGTGATGATTAGTTGATCACGTCCTTGTTTCTGTAGACGTTCTAAGAAATCTGAGCGTTGAAACGCACTATAACGCCATTTTGTTAGCTGTACATCCCCTTCTTCCGGTGTTAATGCTGAGACAATCGCTTCTTGCTTTGGATCGGCGGGCAGTCCTGATCCCCAAAAATCCTGAAGTAACGCTCTGTTTTCAAGTGATTGCTCACCAGGTTGTCCGGTGTAATAAACTGGGATGCCTAGAGATCGACAAACCTCTTTTAGCTTTTGAATATTCGAAAGTAATGTCTCAATGAGAGGTCCCTTTTCAAATGCATTTATAAAATACGTTTGCATATCATGAATTAATAGAGCGGATCGATTTGCATCTACCTCCCAATAATCGACCCTATTTGTAGGCAAATCTTTTTTGGTTGGCATTGAATAGTCCTTTATTTTTGGTAGAGCCATACTGACACATCCTTTTTAGTTATTCATAAGTACTTTCTGCACAATTGCTTGTCTGAGCTGTTGTTTACTAACCTTACCTACTCCTGTTTCAGGAAAAGAGTCTACAAAGTGAACCACATCAGGGATTTTATAATCGGCAAGCCCTTTGCTTCGTAAGTAGGCTTTGACTTCCTTTGCTTCTATGGTGAAGCTTTTATTTAAAATGATATAAGCGCAAACTCGTTCGCCTAGATAGTCATCTGGTATAGCAACGATTGCCGCATCGAAAATTGTTTCATGAGCAAGTAATTGATTTTCAACCTCTTCAGCGGCCACTTTCTCCCCACCTCGATTAATTTGGTCTTTCATTCGCCCTTGAACGATGAGATAACCATCATCTGTCACACTCGCAACATCACCAGTTTTATAGAACCCATCTTGAGAAAACGACTTACGATTATGATCATCTGCCTTAAAGTAACCAGGGATCGTGTATGGCCCTCGTGTCCATAATTCTCCAGCTATATTAAGTCCAAGATCATTCTCATGCTCATCTACAATACGAATTTCATCGTACTCTGACATCGGTTTCCCCTGCGTATAGAGAATTTTGTCCTCTGAATCCGTTAAGCGAGTGTAATTCACCAAGCCTTCAGCCATGCCGAATACCTGCTGGAGTGTACATTGGAAAGCAGGACCGATTCGTTTAGCCACTTCTGCACTACACTTCGCCCCTCCCACTTGAATGACCTGAAGGCTCGACAGATCTTCCTTACGATGTTTAACCGCTTCTAGCCAAACAAGCGCAAGAGGCGGAACCAAAGCTGTAATCGTTACCTGTTCTTTTTCAATTAATTGAAACGCCTCATCCGCTGAGCCTGAATCAGCTAACACGATTCGTCCTCCACCAAGTAACAAACCAAGTACACCCGGTGAACTGAGCGGGTAGTTATGAGCAACTGGTAGAACCGCAAGATACACACTCTCTTCATTGATGCCGCATAACTCATTGCTGCGTCTGACGCTGTAATAATAATCGTTATGTGTACGAGGAATTAATTTTGGCAGACCCGTACTACCTCCTGATAGTTGAAGAAAGGCATATGAATCAGGATCCACCTTCACTTGAAGGTCCGTTTCACCCTCAAACTGTCCCGTTTCAACTAATCCATCCATCTCATCAAAAGAAAAAATATGGACCAGCTCTGGGCAACTTTCCTTCACCTCATGAGCCAAACTTACATAGTCAAACCCCGTCCGCTTTTCAGACGTGAGATAGGCAACGGCCTCAACATGCATAGCAATATGAGAGATCTCATGAAAGCGATGCGATGGCAGGCAAAACACTGGCAAAACGCCAATCTTAAATAACGCAAATACCCCCTCAAAAAAAGCAAACGAGTTAGGAAGCTGTACAATCACCTTATCCCCTTGTTTTAAACCAAATGCCAACAAAGCTTTAGCAGACCTCTCCACTCGATGATTAAGCTCAGCATATGTCAAATGTTGCCCGTGCCACGTTAGTGCCACCTTATCGGGATGAATACGTGCAAGACGTGTGAGCATCTCTCCAAACGTCTCATTCTCCCAAAGACCTAATTCCTTATATCGCTTCACACGCTTTTGATCCCACAATGGAAACCCATCACTATTCATCACTCAGACCTCCTTTATTTGCACATTCAAGTGCTTGTAACATCGTTTGAAACTTCGCATGTGTCTCTTCCGCTTCTTCTCTAGGATCCGAGCTTGCAACGATACCTGCTCCAAGCAAACAACTCTACTTGCTCTGTTGACACTTCTGCGCAACGAATGGCAATCGCCCATTCTCCATCACCAGCAGCATTTTCCAAGCCAACAAGTCCAGTGAAAAATGCTCTGTCTTCTTGTTCAATTTCTTTGATCTTCGCTGCTGCTTGGTCTCGCGAGAATCCGCAAACAGCTTGTGTTGGATGCAGTATCTTAGCAAGCGCACTAGCTGATTGATATTCGTTTTTTGGAACCGCCGTAATATATGTGGAAAGATGCCACATCGTTTTAGTTGCAATGACGGAAGGCTGATCCGGCACTTTAATGTCCTTGCAGATCGGCCTAAGCTGGTCGATAATCGCATCAACCACAAACGCATGCTCATGCAAATCCTTTTCTGAACTCATCAACTCTTCCGCAAGTCGAACATCTTGTTTAGGATCACTTGTTCTTGGACGTGAACCCGCCAATGGATTAATTGAGAGTTGATTTCCTTTTTTGCGCACAAGTAGCTCTGGACTCGCTCCCATTAAAGTCGTTTGTTCACTATGCCTACCCTCAAGATCCACCGCAAATGTAAAACCTGCCTGATTAACACTCGCAAGGTTCGTTAGAATTTTTGTGCGATCTACGGTTCCATTGGTAATCAGCTGCAGCCTTCGTCCCAGCACAATTTTTTCAATTGCCCCTTTATTAATCTCAGCAACTCCCTTTTCAACCATTTGTTCATACATGTTCCTTTTAGGTATCTCCTCCCACTCAATCTCACCGGATATCGCAGCTAGTTCACTCGGTTCACCACAATTTACACCCGACTCCTTCTGAACTTTTAATGGAATATGTAAAAATGGCTTTTGCTCACGATTAAAAGGAATGGCTCCTACAATGACCGGATCTTTTATCCCTTGTTTACTTGCGGTATCAAATGCCAAAGCTAGCCTTGTAGAAAATTCGCGATCATTCATCGGAACCGCATCAACCATTAATCCAACACCCTCGGAGCGTATCGTGCCTTCTGAACTTTTATAAAAAAATGGATGATTTCGGCTATCATACGATTCAAGCAATGACTCTTTTTTTTCTGTATTCAAACTCGAAAACATACTTATACCCTCCTATTCGTTAGACACCAAGTGTGGCTCCACCATCAACGCATAGTTCCTGCATTGTGATATGCCCCGCTTGATCAGATAGCAAAAAAGAAACAGTCCCTGCTATATCCCGTACATCAGCAACCTTTTGAAGTGGAATACCTGTTTTAAAATGATCAAGCGATCCAACAATCAGTTCGTCGTAGAACCCAGAATGACTATGCATCTGAGTAAGCATGTTTGTTTTAGTCGACCCTGGGTGCACAATATTGCAACGAATCTTAGAAGAAGCAAGTTCAAGACCTAGGCATTTTGTCACCATTGTCGCCGCCGCTTTACTAGGCGAATAAGCGCCCATATTCATTCTCGGTAGCTTAGAAGCATTCGAGGCAATCGTCACAAATGATCCTCCACCTTTTGCGAACAATGGTATCGTAGCTCGCGCAATGTGGAACAACCCCTTCACATTTACATCAAAGGATTCAGTCCAATCATCATCTGTGATCGTAAGCACCCCACCCAACTTAAGAACACCAAGCCACATAAACTACACCATCAATCATTTGTTCACACTCACGAATCTGTTGAATCGCTCTCTCAACCTCCACTTTCGAACGAACATCCACTTTATGAATCATTGTGCTCGGTATACGTAATTCAGTTGCCATTTCACTTAATGCAGCTCCATCTATGTCCGTAATCAAAACAGTATGACCTTCGGAAGAAAGAAGGCGGCTGATCTCAGCCCCAATCCCATTAGCTCCTCCAACAACAAGGTACGTTTTACGATTAACCGAAGTCATATCCACCATCCTCACGCCTAATTGAAAACAATTATCAGTAATTCGTTAATAATGATAATCATTTTCAATTAAATACGCAAATCCACTAAAGCAATACAGTAAATGACCAATCTCAAATTATGACAATTAGAAAGGATAAAAGTTTAGATGTTTTCACCGATATATAGTATTAAAATTCGCATTTTCATTTCTAAAATCAATGATGATGTATTCTTTTTTGAGACTAATGGCTCAAAATGTGTGGTAGCGTATGTTTGAGGGAATAAAATGCTTTAAAGGTTTTCGAAGAAGTCGTGATAAACAAGCATGACTTCTTGATAAATGCGGAGGGAATCTAAGTAGAAATTTCAAGCGAACTTTCTTACACTTGAATTCTAGTAAAAATGTTCATTTTTATTTCCGATTGTCAGATTACGCATTTGTATCTTGCTAAATTAGACGATCTTCTTGTTGTAACGAACCAACTTCTTATTATCTGGCTCTACGTCTGGGTATCTATCAGATTGGTCTGGATTAAAAAGCGATTCCTGTTGTTAACGTAGCCTGTTTCTTGCTATTACCTCTATCCGTCGTGGTTGTTTATTGTTTTTTCTTGGTAATGCCGTAAAAGACAAAAAAAATAACCCAGCTTGGCTAAAGTGGGTTACTTTTCTACTTTTGATGATAGGTATTCGTCAATTTGTACAAAATGGTGATGATCGTGTTTCACAAAAATCTTCACAAAGCTTTCTGGGGAAAAAGCTCGTTTGCCCCCACCTATCGTGAATCTAGTTTTAGTATCAAGTTGGGCAAGAGCTCCGATTATCTCCTGTCTTTTTTCAATAAATAGTTTAATGATTTCTTGAACTGATTTGCCCTGCAAACCTTGCAAGGCTTGGACATTTTGTGAATCATGATCAGGAAATCCTGGAAGGTCCGCACCTTGAGACATATTGCTCACCATATGCTGTAGATTATAGTTATCCCATCCATACAGATGTCCCACAATTTCTCTAATGGACCAAGCACCTTCTTTAATCGGAGTGACTAACAGCTGCTCGTCTATTTGCTTTAAACTCGCGATTTTATCTAATGATTTTTGATATTGATCTAGGTTTTTGTTCATTAAACCATCCCTTCGTCTAATAAACTTTTCTTTGAAATCCACGCATAATTCTTTCTAGTGGTACCCAAGCCAATAAGCTGCGGAGTACCCCAACCAGGCGCACCTTCTAGATTTTCAACATCAAGATAATTGTCAATCCTCACCTTGTCCCAAGCATGAATCATCTCTCCGTTGCCAATTGATAAGCCTACATGTCCCCAATTCCTATGCTCACCATTAATAGGTCCTGAGCAATTATAAAATACAAAAGAACCTTTAGCAGGAGTACCAGTATTCATAGTGTCGCTATACAAATCGGCAGACTCCTTGGCACTGTCTCCGCCAAAAATCTCAATATTATTGCTTCTCTCTAACGCATCCTCCACAAAAGCCAAACATATAAAAGCATACTCTACTGATCCCAAATGACTTTTTGCCCACTCTATAGCATGATCACTATACTCGCTAAAGTTTATGTCCATTATTCAGTTCCTTTGAAATTGGCATTTTTAATGGAATAGATGACCATATCTCTAAATTGACCTTTGATATAATATTGTTCTTTTAGTACCCCTTCTAATTCCATACCTAGCTTCTGAAGAACACTTGCTGATTGAACATTTTCGGTCATACATGGTGCTTTAATGATGTTTAGATTCATGTGTTCAAATCCAAAACGAGTAACTTCTTTTGCTGCCTCTAAAATGAGTCCTTTGCCCCAAAAGTCCCTTGATAAAATAAATCCAATCTCTGCGCGATAGTGCTGCGGATACCATGTAACAAAATCAAATGTACCGATGACCTTACTTGTCTCTTTACATTCAATTGCCCACGGAGCTAGTTTGCCTGATTCGTATTGCTTCATGATAAACGCAATAAATTGATGGGTATCCTCAATGGTCTGATGGGTTTGCCAGGGAACATACTTTGATACATCAGGAACAGAGGTATACTCAAACATATCTTCTGCATCATCTACAGTGACCTTTCTTAGAATTAGCCGCTCTGTTTCCAAGGGTGGTAAGTCATAAAATACATCTGAAACCTTCAATCGATCAACCCCCATTCATCTAATCCTTATTAATCCTTTTAATAAGTTGCCTTAATGCACCAAGATGATAAGCCGAGTGAGCTAAATTGGCAAAAATGATTGTTAAGGCAATGGATGAGAGTTCCCGATGTTCTATTAATTCAATGAGCTCGTTATATTCACGCTCAAGCCCTTTTTGTATCTCATTCCATTCTTCCTCATCAACCTGTTTGATTTTCCAGCTTATACTCCAGTCTTTTTCTTGATCAACGTTTTTAATTGTGTTCTTACACACGGTTATGTGGTACATCGTATGATGCGTATGGGCTGCAATGGTTGTCCCGTCTATATCTAAGGAGGCCTCCCTCGCAGAAATTCGACTAACTGTACCTATTAAACCAGACTCTTTTTTCGCTTCAGTGTACCAGCTGCTATTGCCTTCGGGTCCATAAAATGTTTCTTGTAGGATGGTTTTGATTTCATTTTTCATGAATATCTCTCCTTATGCCTATTCAAGTTATTTGATGATTATCCCTCATTTACCCCAGCATCATTGGAACAAACTGTTTAATACATATCCTTACTTTTCACCATGATGTTCCTTTATTTCCTCTTCCATTGATTGTCGCTTTACGAGATTGGTTTTGTTTAAAATACCAAGGTACTTATGAGGTCTGCACAAAAAGCATCCACAATGAATTTTCCCCTTATGAAACCGTCCTGGTTCATCCTTACCAAATCCGTTGTGAAATCTTCGCTTTACAATTTTACATTTCCGCTTAATCACACGTGCTCGATGATGCCGGTAATATCCTCGATTTCTTCTTGCCATTTACAGTAACCCCCTTGAGTGTAAAACCGACCATAGAGGAAGCTCAAGAGTCTTTCCTCCCCTACAGGCCGGTTATGATCAATGGGGTTTGTTTTAGATTATTCATTCCTTTTCACCTCAAATTCTTTTTAATCGATTACTCATCAGCTACTTCAATATCATAAGCCGACATTCTACCGGGATTTGACTCTCTAATATAATCACCATAAACACGTACTTTTTGATTGATGTTTATTGAGTGAAATAGGCTCTGATCTACTACATTTTTATGTTTTGAAACGATAATCGTTTCCGAACCATAGTCAGAGAGGACAAAGCCTGTTATTCTCCCTTTTATGCTGACTGGTTCTCCCGCTAACCAAATAGAGTTGAAGCCTTTAGAGACAACATAACCATCTATCATCAAAGAATGATCTGGACGTTCTGTTAATTGAGTCGAACTGATCTCTTGATGTGCACTTTCTCTAGTAAACAAAAATAATAACCAAATCAATGATAATGCCATAAATAATCTCTTATAAGGTGGAACCTGAGTCATATCAAACACCCCTTCAGACAATTTTATCCAAAGGGGCGCATATTCGCAAGATAACTATATGATGATCTTTTACTTATTACCCAATTGTTAATACGCCAACAGACATCGGTGGTAAACGTAATTCTATCTGATGGTCACTAACAGTAAAATCATTGTAAGCAACAGGCTTCACTTGATCAGGATGTTCAAATGTATTGTGTGCATTTGTTTGATCAGCCGTTAGAATTCTTCCTGTTATTTCACCGAGGTTCTTCTCAATACCTCTAAGATCAATTTGAATAGAAGTTGAGTTCTGATGGTCTACATGACAGAAGCTGACATGGATCTGGCCATCCTTCATAGAAGCCGAGACACTCACAGATGGGAGCTGTTCGCCATTAAGTTCATATAGACTACTAGAAACATCTATATCTAACTTCACAGCATCCTGATGAACTTTAAACATTTCAAAAACATGATAGGTTGGAGTGAGAATCATCTTCTCGCCTTCTGTTAGAATCATCGCTTGAAGAACATTGACTGTTTGAGCAATGTTAGCCATTTGAACACGTTCACTATGTTTGTGGAAAATGTGAAAGTGTAAACCAGCTACAAGTGAGTCACGAATGGTATTCTGTTGATAGAGGAAACCTGGATTTGTTCCGGGTTCAACATCAAACCATGTTCCCCATTCATCTATAATTAATCCTACTCTCTTCTCTGGGTCATACTTGTCCATGATCGTAGAATGCTTCGTAATCAATTCATCCATATGCAGCGCTTTTTGCATAGTGATATACCATTCTTTTTCACTTGGATCTAAGGCCGAACCTTTTCCTTTGAAAAAGTCACCTGGAATCGTGTAGTAATGGAGACTTAGTCCATCCATCAACCAACCGGCTTCTCGCATTAATGTTTCTGTCCATCTATAATCGTCCACATTAGCTCCGCCAGCAATTTTGTATAGTTTATTTTCGCCATAATTACGCACATAGGTTTGATACTGACGATATAAATCTGCATAGAATTCGGGACGCATGTTTCCACCACATCCCCAATTTTCATTTCCTACGCCAAAATATTTGAGCTCCCATGATTTCTCTCGCCCATTCTCTTTTCTCCAATTAGCCATTGGGGATTCACCATCAAAGGTCATGTACTCTACCCATTCCGACATCTCTTGCACCGTTCCGCTCCCCACATTACCACAAATGTATGGTTCCGTTTCAAGCATTTCACAAAGCATCATAAATTCGTGGGTACCAAAATGATTGTTTTCAACCACACCACCCCAATGGGTATTCACCATACGTTTTCGGCTTTCTCTTGGACCCACACCGTCCTTCCAATGATACTCATCAGCAAAACAACCGCCCGGCCAACGTAATACAGGAATGTTCAAATTTTTCAAAGCTGCCACTACATCATTACGAATTCCGTTTGTGTGATCCATACTAGAATCCTCACCAACCCAGAATCCTTCATAAATGCAACGACCTAAATGTTCAGCAAAATGACCATATATATTTTTATTAATTGTTCCTTTCTGAATATCTGTATTGATAACAACTTTTTGACTCATCGTGAATCTCTCCCTCTTTGTGTTTAATAGAACGCTTTCAAAGATTCCTTTATTCTTTGTCATCCGGCACCGGTTCACCAAAGACCGGAAATCCTTCTTGATCCCACGTGATCACTTGGGCTCTTGTGTGCCTGTTTGGATCATACAAAGGGTCACCTGTTATTTCTTTATAATTTCTCGCATGATAGATTAAAACATCCTGCTTCCCATCTTCGGAAACAGTAAAACTATTATGACCTGGACCGTACTGACCGGTTTGTTCATTTGTTGTCATGATAGGTTCTGCTTGTTTGTGCCATGAAGATGCGTCCAAAAGTGGGCTACTCTCATCTGCTGATAAGATTCCCATGCAATAATGATGATTTGTAGCACTAGCTGAAAAGGAGATAAAAATCTTACCATTTCGTTTTATAACAGCTGGCCCTTCATTTACTAAGAAGCCAATCTTCTCCCAATCATATTCAGGCGTTGCAATCATGACCTGCTCTCCCTTAATCGTCCAAGGATTCTCCAGTTCCGCAATATAAAGATTAGAATTCCCAACGATATCTGGATCCTTTTGTGGCCAAACTAAGTATGAAATACCTTTGTGCTCAAAATAGGTTGCATCTAATGCAAATGACTCCCACTTGGTTTTGATCTGTCCTTTTTCTATCCATTCACCCTCAAGCGGATTCGCTGATTCGTTTTCAAGCACAAACATCCGGTGATCAAATAGTCCCTCTTTGGTATCTGTTGTTCTTGCCGCGGCGAAATTGATGTACCACTTTTGATCAATAAAATGAATTTCTGGCGCCCATATATTCGCGCTCAAAGGTCCAGTCGCATACTTCCTCCAGACTACTTTAGTCTCCCCATCGCTTAATCCATTAATAGTCTTGGATCTTCTTAACTCAATTCGATCATACTCGGGTACGGAAGCTGTCATATAATAATAACCATCCTCATGTTTATACACCCATGGATCAGCTCTTTGCTCGACTACAGGATTTTGATAAGGCATATTTGTATTCATTTTCCCCACTCCTTCTCTTATTCGGGTGCCATCTCTTGCTGCGATAGTTTGATTGCTTTATTTTTTGCTAGATAAATAACTAGTGCGAATAAGACAATCAAAAATCCGATGATATCCATTGAAGCGACTAAGATTAGCCCCCACACAACCATCCAAACGACAACACCTTTTTGAATGTGGTTATCCTTCATCTTCACTGCAACTACAAAGTTAATAACTGCACCTATCAACATGAAAATACCAAATAACATAATGACTTGAAGAACATTGTTCACCATTTGAGAGCCAGCAATCATTGTATTTAATTCTTGGCTCTCCAGTCTTGCAGCCCCTTCTTGATCAAACCAGTTATAATAACTGAAAATGGTCAGTAAGGCTGTACACGCGTTCCACATTGAACCAACGATGAGTAACTTTCGTTCAATCCCTCTCTTGATCGTCACCATCATGAATCCATCCTTTTTAACAAATTTGTTCTTATCCTTTAATACCTGCATTTAATTTAATGGCTTGAACAAAGTACTTCTGGGCGAATAAGAATAGTAGCAATGTTGGAATAATTGCGAGTATCGCAGACCCCATTAGTTGACCAATCATTCGATAATTACCATATACATCCTGTAACAGAAGTAATCCCGCTGTTACTGGCATTTTTTGTACGTCCGTGTATACGATTACTGGCCAGAGGAAATCATTCCATGATCCAACAAATGAAAACAACCCACATACTATTAAAACTGGTTTGATTAACGGTAGGATAATTCTAAAGAAGATAACGAAGTCACTTGCTCCATCTACCCTAGCCGATTCATCTAGTTCTTTAGGAATTCCTTTCATAAACTGTCTGACTAAGAATATATTCCCCATTCCAGCCAATCCAGGAACAATCATAGCCCATGGAGTATTAACCCAGCCTAAGGTATCAATGATCTTATAAGAAGGAATTAAGTTTACAACGTTCGGAAAAAAAGAGATCGCCAATAATGTAAAAAATAAGACATCTCTTCCCTTAAAATTCATACGAGTGTACCCATATCCAGTGATCGAAATCACAACAATCACCAGTAAAGTGTGTGTGGTTGAGATAAAGATCGAATTCCAAATCCATTGTAAAATGGGCGCACTAGAAGTGTTCTCTAAAATCGCTATATAGTTATCGACGATCCAATTGACAGGTAATAAACGAAACCCCTCATTAACGACTTCTGTTTGTGAACGAAACGAAGTTGTAATTCCAAATATGACCGGAATTAACCAGACTCCACTAACAATGATCAAAAAGGTATAGGCTAAGTACATTGATGGATTAAATCGCTTATTTTTTTGCACTTTTATTGGTTTTGACTTAGATAAAGTTGTATTTGACATCGTGACCCTCCTTTGCATTTTGTCATCTATACAGCATTTCGATTCATTAAGTAATATTGAATAGCTGAGATTACTAGAATGACCAAACCTAACATGACGGCCATGGCCGATGCCATGCCTGCTATGGATTGACCATGACTAAAGGCTAAATCACGAATATACATCATAAGAACCGTTGTACTTTGTTGAGGTCCTCCACTTGTCATCATAAGAGGCTGAGCAAAGACATTAAAGGAACCAGCTGTTGTCATAACAAGTGTAAAGATTAAAGGAAAGCGTATTGAAGGTAAGGTTATATTTAAAAACTTTCTAAAAGAACCGGCCCCATCAATTTCTGCAGACTCATATAGATCAGGTGAAACACCGTTTATGGATGCACGATAGATAATCATATTTCCACCAATTCCTGCCCATATCGTAATCGCAATAATCGTAATCCATGCATACGGTTGAGTAGATGCCCATACTGCCTCTGATCCAAATAAATTATTAACAACCCCAAGCTGCTTATTAAAGATAAGTGACCAGATAAGTGACGCAGCTGAAATTGAGATGAGACCAGGGATATAAAGCAGCGTTTGAAATAAATTCTTGAATTTAACTTCCTTATGCTCTAATGCAACTGCGATTAAAAGCGGAATGATAATCATAAGTGGCACGGATATAAGCACAAATAGAAATGTATTCTTCATACCATTGTAAAATTGATGGTAAAAAGTAGAATCCTCATTAAATAAAATCGTACGGTAATTATCTAGTCCGACCCAAACTGGATCTCCAACCAGATTCCACTTAGTAAAAGATGCGTAAATCCCGAAAATAGTTGGCAATAAGATGAAAACTAGAAACAACACAATATGAGGGCCAACAAAGAATATAGGACTAAAGTTAATTTTTTTCATTCCCGATTTTGACACTCCTTTATATAGAGCAATGCGCGACTAAGCACATTGCTCATTTTCTATTCTTCTGTGTCTTCCTCCACTACGTTTTCTAAGTCTAAAGCACCCTCTTGAATTTTATCTTCAACAAAACGTTGCATCTCTGCTAAGCCCTCATCAATGTCGATCTCTCCATGTGCAATATCAGCAGAGTACATATCTAGAGCCTCCGCTACATATGGGTAGTGGCGATACGTATATATGTGTAATGAATCTGTTTGCTCTTCTGAAGAAGTGAAAAACGATTGCGGATATTCTTTGTACTCAGGGCTTTCTACCACATCAACACTTGCAACAATTTGACCAGCCTCAGCCCATTCAATCGAATGCTCTCTCATAAATTCTAAAAATGCCGCAATACCTACTTCTTTTTCGTCAGTTCTTTCATCTGTATCTAGTAACGCGAACAGATGAGAAGAGGCTCGGTTATGGAAGGTTGTTGGTTCAAAAGCATAGACATTAGTCACTCCGTAGTTCAAATTTTCGACTTGTGAATGTCCTATAGAGCTCCATGTTCCATCAGTAGAAAACAGAACGTTTCCAGATTGAAACATTAAATATCCGTCTTCCCCGTATGGAGTCATTATGCCCGCGTCAGATAACTCCTTAATTGCTTCAAAAGATTGCTTCATTTCAGGAGTATTAACGGTAGGATTACCAGCCTCATCTTCAATCTCTCCTCCAAGATTCTGAATCTGAGCTAAGATAACCCAGCTTAATAAGGAGTCATTTAGCACATAATCTCCCTCGTCCAATTGACCTTGTAATGACAGCATTTCTTCAAACGTTACAACGTCATCATCTAAGAAATCTTCAACTCCATATTTTGCAAGCAAATCCTCGTTATAGTACATAGCACTCCCGTGGATATCCAACGGGATCGTATATTGTGTTCCGTCAACGTCACCTGATGTCCATGCTTCTGTTAAATAGTTCTCTTCTTTTAGCTCCGGCTGCAGAGCCATAATTTCAGTCATAGGCTCAAGCAAGTCTTGATCGACAAAGTTTGGTACCCGATCTGCATGAATAATAGATAGATCAGGAATTCCTCTGCCAGAGTTTAATACGGTATACATTTTTGTATACATATCAGACGTTATAACATGATTAACTTTATACTCTGGATCTGAGTCGTTATACTGCTTCACTAACTCGTCCATATTTGCCCCATCATCCCCGGTTAATGGTGTCCAAAATTCAATCGTATACTCATCATTTCCACAAGCCACTAGCATTACTGACAAACCCAGAAGAACAGACAGTCCTTTTAACCTCTTCATCTTTACTCCCCCTAGTTTCAAATATGGTAACGCTTTCATATAAAAGAAATAAAAATACTTCTTTTATTCTATTAAATATCTTTCTTTTTATACGCACATATTAATGAATTAATAAGTTTTTATTTAATTTGTACGTATAACTTATTCAAATAGATTATAACTACTGTTCAAATGATTAGCAACAGCTTTTTTGGTTAATTGTAGTAATTTTTTTCGACATTTTCATGAAAAATGCCGCTGAGTCATGACTAAAAGTAGGGCTAGAAATGAAGAATAATAAGTAATGAGATGTATTTCACCGCTGCAGGAGAATCCTACGCATTCGTCGGCACGACCTCAGCCTCCTCCGTGGAAATCCACACTCCACAGTCGGTCTGCCACGTGCTGGTCATCCAGGAGTCTTCAGAATCTCCTTTCACTATTTTTCTTATAAAAACAAACGATGAACGTTCCTGATTAAGGAATGTTCATCATTTTGGTTTGTCTATCTACTTTTATCCCAGTCTCATTTTACTTATTTTTTGGTTCCCCATAACGCTTCTCCATCTAAGGACATTAACGTAAAGGTAATGACGTATCTACCTTCATTTGGGTTATATTGATTTAAAAATACACCTTCAAATGTCTGTCCATCCATTTCTAATTCAGCTCGATTGTGACCCATTCGTTTCCACTTTCCACTCATATCGCCCGAAATTTTATTATTTTTCTCTAAAACGATGTTCTTGGGCATGTTAATTTCTGCAGTTATTTCTGATCCATGATCAATAACTTCATAATCACCAATAACATCTTTACGTTCTACCCTTTCTGTAATTTCTCCGGCATGTCGGTATGGCGCTACCATAGGCCAAGCCTTCTTGATTCATAAATAGTTGGTGAATCCGAAGCTCATGCATTTCTCCACTTTCAGGGAACCGAGTGTGAAATACAACAAATCTGTTGCCAGAGTCTGGGTCTACATATACTGAGTTATGACCTGGTGATACGTAACCAGAACTCGGATTTCCCTCTTCAAAGAGAAAATTCCCCATTATCTTATTTCCGAATCCTTCGTGATCACGACTATCTACTTTGTTTCGTACTGTCCCGTCATCTAACGAATCAGGAAAAACAGCAGCTTGACCTGCTCCATCTTCATATGGACCCACAGGTGATGTTGACCTGAATGTCCTCATCTGATAGCCGCCAGTCGAGCTTAGCCCTCCATATGTTGTGAAGAGGTAATAGTATTGTTCCTCTTCATCGTAATAAACGTATGGACCTTCAACAGAATGTCCATATCCTCCAAGCAATCTTTGTTCCAAAATACCGATCAATCATTCTCCCATCCTCTGTTACTCCATCCTCACCAGGATAGAGGCTGGCCAGTTGCAGGGTCTACTTCTAAAATAAATATTCCTCCTGCCCAGGAACCATAAGTCATCCATAGGTCTCCAGATTCATCAAAAAACAAATTAGCATCAATTGAATTAGTGAAAAGACGATAGTTGTAGCGCCCATCATCAGTGAACCATTCAGGGTTAGGCTCCTCCATTACACCTTCGTGAATTAAGTCAGAGATATTCGTATTTGCCCAATTTTTATTCACATCACTATTCTGGTCATAAGCATCATGATCATAAAATCCGGAATACATCACTGTATCCACATACTCAAATGGTCCTTCCATATCTTTAGAAACGGCGTAACCTATTGCAGAACGAATATAAGTCGAGGAAACACTGTAATAAATCATATAAGCACCTTCAGTTCCGTCCTCATGAACATAATGCTCATTCCAAATAACCTCAGGTGCCCACACGGCATACCCACCTCGACTATCTGCATCATCCTCTCCAGCCCACAAAAAAGACTCGGCCAAATTCTCTGAGAGATCACCGTAGATTGTGTTACCAGGAGTCGTGTATCCATTCGTATAATTCTCCCAATTAATGAGGTCGCTCGACTTAGCCCCATCTATATGAGAGCCTATTACATAGTACATATCCCCTTCTTTAACAATAGACGGGTCATGTACAGTAGCATTTTGAAATTCTTTTGCTTCCTCTTTTACATGATCATTCATCTTAGCCCCCACACTTTCGATGTACAAACCCAACGACAATAAACAAATCAACAATGTACAAACAATCCAACCTCTTTTTTGAGACAGTTTCATTGTTTTAACTCCCTTCACCGGTTTATGGAAACGCTTTCATATATATGCTATCATCACTAGCATATACGTACAACTACTAAAGTGATTTAAAATATACTCTTCCATTTTTAATGGTATTATATAGTTAAAAGTTAAAATAAGTATTTTCAAGGGGAATATTATGAGAAAAATCCAAAACTCATTACAGACATTTTTACCAATACAAGTTACATGCAATGCATCAGATTGGCAAGAAAACGGGTTTGAATTAACGGATCATCAAACAGGAGAAGAGATTGGCGCTTTTACTATTAACGACAAAGGAGAGTTAACAAATTTCGAGAGATTTTTGGAGCATACTTCAAAAGGTTCTCTAAAGAAGGAAGAATTACTAATAATAGCGGATCGCTTTATAGACACCTTTTACCCCAACCGAGGTAAGGTAGAACTTTCATCCATCTTGGAATTAGATGACCAATATATGATCGTCTATGATGAGAGAGATGAAAGGTATGGTCTATTTCTACATAACACAGGTTTTACTATAACAATTACACCGTCTGGGGAAATCACTTCTTTTAACGAAAATCGATCGGAGTATAAAGTAACGTACCCTGAAATGACTGTTACTGAGAAGGATGCTCTTGAGACCTATATGAAAACCCTAGATTTTGAACTCATTATACAAAAACTCGATCGAGAGACTTATAGAAATGGAGATAATCAGTACCATCTCACATACCATGTCATGGATTATATAATTGATATTCCTGTTAATGGTTTAGAACCGGTTAGTATCAGGGAGGAACACTTATTAGAACCTGAATTACTAAAGTCGAGACCTCAGACAAACCACACGATTTATGAACTTATTGGCATACACCCTGACTACATGCTAATAGATTCAAAAGTCTCAGAAGGAAAGCGCATTGAGATTTGGGCAAAAGACAAACCACTACACTCATACTCATTTGACATAGAAGAACTCGAAGAAGATGCGCTTGTTAAGCTAGCCTTTGATGACGCCTTAGGAACACTCACAGAAGCTTCGTTCCCAGAAGAACTAGATGTGAATGAAAAGAATGATATAGGAATCGAACGCTCTTTAGATATAGCTCTAAACATTATTAATAAAGTACATCCAAATGCACTAGAACATTTAAAACTAGAAACATTAGAGGATGATGAGATAGATGATTACTCGGAATCAGAAGACGATGATGAATATTTTCAAGAGGTAGAACCAACTAGGACTTTTCATTTTCACTACTTTCACAACGGCGTAAGAGTAGACCAACATGTGTCGTATGTTAACATAAGTAGACGTAGTGGAAAAGTTGTTTCTCTCTCTTTAGGTCTACCATCTGAAGAAACGTTAAATGGTTTACCAAAAGTCGCTGAACTCTCATTAGAAGAAGCTACATCCATTTACAAACAATACTTAAAAATGGAACTGTCCTTTGTTTGTGAATGTGGTGAAGATGAAGAGATGATCTATTCCCTTTCCTATCTGCCTTCATTTCCAAAAACAGAAGGACACGTTAGATCAATAGAAGCTGTTACTGGTGAAGCTATGTATATGGATGTGGGAGATGCTTTGTTTCAAAGATAAATAGACTGTTTTTCATATACTTAATGAGGTACCCTAGAAGACACTATTGTCCTCTAGGGTACTCTTTTTAAACAGAACTCTCACTACTAAAATAACTCCTCCGCTCTCTTTTCATTACAACTACATACAGCATAATTCCAAGTAAAAGAAAGCCTCCAGAACTTATCAAGCCAACTGGACGAATAGCTGTGAGTTCTGCCGCTCCACCCACCAAAATGATAAAGACGATAATGAGTGCAGATTCTATGATGTCAAATATACTGCTAAATCGGCCCATCATCTTAACAGGCACTTGATTTTGGTAGAACGTCAGAAAACCCGTATTTGTAAATATGCATGCAAAGCCCATGATGAACATACCTATCGCAGCGCTATAATAGTTTATCGAGCTATAATAAATGAGATAACCTATTGCACAAAATACCGTACCAAAGCCCATTAGGAAATTTAAAGCCAGTTGTTTTGAAAAGACAGAATTAATGATGGTACCTAGGATAATTCCCCCTCCAAAAATGCTTAATAGAAAGCCGTAATTCGTATCAGACATGAATAAAACATCTTTTGCAAAGACAGCTTCTATTGAATCAATTGCGGTCATAAAAACGACTGTTCCACAAAATAATAGATAGACCTTCACCACATAAGTGGACTTTCGACTGAACCTGAGGACTACACGAAAATCATCTTTGATCATTCTCCAGGTAATTCGTTCTTCTATTTCGTTCCTTTTTAATGAATCAACATTAGGTAAGAGTAGAATAACAAGTGAAGATAGGAGAAGAGCGACCGCATTTACATGAATCGCTGTGTACGGCGTGCCCATCCAGAATAAAAGACCTGCAATCATAGGACCTAAAAGTGTACCAGCTGAATCGATAAACCCACGCAATGCATTAAACCGTTGCCGATCCTTCTCAGGGATCAACTTTGTCATATAAACCATTGCAGTCGGTTCAAAAATGGCCGAACCCAAATTGATGATAAAGGCCAATACATATACATACACAAGTGAAGGCATAAATGGAATCAAGGCAATACATATTGCTCTGAAGACATCTAATGCAATCATCAGCTTTCGAGAATTCATCCGATCAATAAAACTCCCCGCCCAAGCATTTGTGCAAATCGCAGCAAGCGGTCCTAATATATAAAGTATAGAAACAGCAAGCGCCGACCCCGTTTCTTTAATCACAATAAGATTCAGGGCAATTAAATACACCCACCCACCAATATTAGAGACGCCAATTCCACCTAAAAGCAATAATGGATACTTCCACCTAAACATAGACACGCCACCTTTTTATTTGAATGTGTCGATCAAATAAAAAAACTCACCCCCAAAACATATTGTTTTGGGGGCGAGTATCCGTCGCGGTGCCACCCCATTTTACCTCTTTTATCACTAAAGAAGCCTCATCAAGTACGGCATGGTCATAACCTGCGATACTCTATCTCTATAACGGGAGATCCCGTTGCACCATCATGATTACTCTCATCAATCCGATACACAGCTCCAAGACTTGTTTCAGCATAATCCCTAACCCCTCCTTCTCAGCTCCCGGAGGTCTCTGTAGATCGCTCATATGCCTACTCTTCTCTTCATTGCCTTTTATATGGAATTTTTATTTATATTACGCTGTTGTTGGTTATTTGTAAATAATTAATTTTCAATTTCATCAACTTCTTCAAAATAAATACTCTCTTCATGATTCTCCCCGCCATCTCTCCAACTCACTTTCACCCCAAATTGACCTCCATTTAAATAGACCTCCTCTAAACCGTGGTTAACATATTGGGTGACATAAACACAATTTTCATTTGCAGATGTTCCACTTCTCACTTTTCCACTATCACCAATCGTTTCCATCCTAATTGACCCTTCATAATCCCCCTCACCAATATATGTAAGTTCCACGTTCGTCGTTTAAAAATCCGGTTCAGTTGTAGGTTTAAATTCAAGCAATATCTCTCCATTCCAACTATCTGATTCCCCATGAAAATGACGATCTTCTAGCTCATCATTACTCCCACAAGCAGCTAAAAAGAGAAGCATTAGACCCCCTAAAAGATATAGAATTTTTTCCATATATTTTCACCCCTTATTTTGCATATGCCTTATTTGAAAATATTTCAAACCATTACAAATAAGAAGTCCAACAGCACTTGAAGCTCCGTGTTTCCTAACGCTTTTTCGTGATAAACTAAAGAAAAACCATATAAGTGAGGTATCACATGGCCAAACACAGAATTTATACAACCAGCTTCGCAAGTGTCTATCCCCATTACGTTACAAAAGCCGAGAAAAAAGGCCGTACTAAAGAAGAAGTCGATGAAATCATCCGTTGGTTAACGGGCTATAGCCAGGAAGAGCTAGAGACAATAATCGAAAATAAAACGGACTTTGAGACCTTTTTTGCAGAAGCATCCAACATAAATCCATCTCGAAGCTTGATCAAAGGCAAGGTTTGTGGAGTACAGGTGGAAGCCATTGAAGAAACAACAATGCGCGAAATTCGCTATCTGGATAAGCTGATCGATGAATTAGCAAAAGGAAAAAAGATGGAGAAGATTTTGCGGAAAGCAGAGTAGAATGCAGAAACACCAATTCGTTTGAGATACGAATTGGTGTTTTACGCTAATCTTAAATGACATAGAATATCTTCAATTGAAAGGATATGGATATATGAAATTCAAACCGAAAAAAGATCTACTATATGGTCTAATTTTGTTACCACTGGGTATATTTTTCATTGGTTTTGGCGCTTCATTCCCTTTTATTTTCGAAGCTAACCTTGTCTCCATTTTTGTGATAACTGGTCTGTGCATACCATTAGGCTTTTTCTTTTTATGGTGTTGGTTTGGTACATCTTATTTAATTTCAGAAGAAACGTTGGTTGTAAAACAAGGGCCATTTAGTCGATCAATTACTATCGATAAAATTGAAACAATTGAACGAAACACAATGCCTTTACTTTCAAGTACTGCGCTCTCTTTAGAAAGCTATATCATACAATACAAACCCTATCAGACGTTCATCATCGCTCCAGAAAACATCGAGGAATTTGTAGGTAAGTTGCAGGAGAAAAATAACCATATAAAATTTACACGTAAATGAATGCTGTCTCGCTCTTTTATTGTTTTAGTCGTACAATGTAAAAAACCACCCCATCGCAACTATTACGATGGGGTGTAAATATACGTTCGCATATCAATTGAATTTATGAGAGATCGAGCTTGTGTTTTTATACTTGCTTCCATAGTGATCGAGCGATCTCTGCAAACAACAAACTTTGTGACCACCTATCACTTGTTTCATTCGTGCCATTATTAGCATTTGATAATGTAATAGCATATGGTGGCGATCCTAGTTCACATATGAATGGAAACACATCCTCTGTATCACTCGCACTCTCCATCCAGTTTCGCATACCCAATAACCACCAATTTTGATACTGATCTAATAATGGACAGTTCAACTGATGAAGATCAATATTTTTTGGTTCTGGTATAGCTACTTGAATTTGCTGTCCATTTGAAATTCTAGCGTGAATACTTTTTGTTTTCGAGAGTAGAGTCTGTATCATTTGTTCAGCCTCACCCTGAATAGTAAGCATCTCACCAGCAAGAATATAATGTGAGAGATCAATAGTTAGCTTAGGATTTTGAAGACTTTGAACATATTCTACTGTTCGTATTAAATCTTGTGTAATCGTTCCACGATGTGTCTCAATGTATGCAGGAATGCCTACAGATTGAGATACTTTTTCTAAATCAGATAATAAATTTATTGCTTTCTTTCCTGTAAGAAATGGCCTCATTACCTGTACATTAACAAAGTCTACTTTACCAAATGCTTTTGCATCCTCTAAAAATACTTCCAACTCTTGAGCTGATTTAGGATATGCATTCACACTGAATGTTAGGTTATATTTTCCTAATAAACGGTGCCATTCCTCAGCTTCCTTTTCCTTTGGAAGAAATCCATTAATTCCATCGTAACCCGCTTCCGCTATAAGACGGACTTTGTCTTCAGTCCCTAACTCCTCACAGATTTGCAATCCAGTCATTCCCCACCAAGACATGATTACTTCAAGGCGCTTAGTGGACGTACGGGGAGTCATATTCAATTCCACATGGTCCTCCATCTGGATTTGCGTCCATATTTACTTCTGAACCATCTGCACGAAAAAGCGGCCGATAAGGAGATCCAATGGATGTAGCTGAACTGTTAGCGTAATGACAGATAAAAGAGCGACGGAAACGAGTTTTTGTTTTATTACGGTATGATCCGTGAATCAAATTTCCGTTGAAGAAAAGAACGTCTCCTCGATCCATAATTGCTGGAATGGGCTTTCTATCCCTAGGTGGTTTTACATAGTGAGTTGTAAATGACTCCTTGGAATCGGAGGATTCAGGGCATACAAGCTCATAATTACTTGTTTTTGGTACGACTAATAGTCCGCCGTTTTCCTGATCTGTTTGATCCATCGCAGTCCAAGCCGCAATACAGTTACCTGGTTCTACCTTCAGATAAAAATTATCTTGATGAAGCGCTTGCCCACGTGCACCAGGTGGTTTGTAGTAGAACATACTTTGTGCAGCCAATGCTTCCTCATTAAATAATTCAGATAAAATATTCAACACTGGTTTATGAAGCATAAATCGTTTGGCGGTTTCATTAAATCTATGCGGGTGCATCACTCTTGGATATCTTTTTAACGGATCCGTATTTTCTGGGTTTAAATCTGGTGTAAAATGACCAGGTATTATCTGATTACTGATCTCCTCAAATGTTTGATCAATCTCAACTAAGTCCTCTTCAGAAAATAAACCTTTAATAATAACAAATCCTTCAGTTTCAAATTGATTTTTTTCTTCGCTTGTTAGGGTTATATTTTTACTAGTCATACGTATCTTTCCTCCTTTTTCTGTTATAAGCTAATTCCATTGTAGCCTCTATATCCATTAGAAAAGAATGATCGATCCTGCTGAAAACGCATACAATTATGCTGTTTTTAGTTATACTAACTACATCAAAGACTGTAAAGAAGGTAATTAGATATGAAAAACGATCCCAAGAACTTTATGATAATCGTAGGTCATTTCCATGAAAATGATAGCTATTCTACTACAAGGTTAGAGGGAATGGATGATTGGTTAATGACCTTTACTTTAGGCGGGGAAGGGTATATAAACGCCGGGGGACAAATTAAAAACTTAAGGGGTTGGTGATTTGTCATTACTAAGACCAAGAGTGCCGCATGTATACGGAACAGCTAAACAAAAGAGTTGGGAGTTTGTTTGGGTACATTTTAGTAACAGCTTTGCTGATACGAACGTATTGCCACAGGACGATCTAATCACACACCATTTTGAACAACAGGTGTTAAGGGATCGTATCTTTGATGCTTTTAAACGTATACTCTCTGATTTTCGTGAACAAGGTCACCTATGGCACGAATTGTGTTTAAGCTCGTTACGTGAAATTATTTTATTGTATTCCAAGCAGAAAAATAGCAAGTTGGATCCTCGCGTCGAGGAAGTACTTTATATCCTTGCAACACGCATGAATGAGAACATCCAAATCACAGAGTTAGGAAATAGCATAGGTCTATCTCCTTCCCGATTACAACACGTTTTCAAAGAAAATACTGGCGAGTCTATTGTAGCCACTCTTAATCGAATGAGAATTAAACAAGCAACGTACCTTCTTACCCATACAAACTTAACGGCATCTGAGGTTGCTTTTAATGTAGGCTTCCAACACTATAACCATTTCACACGTCAATTTAATAAGTATATTGGCATGTCACCCCGAGTGTTCATTCAGACAGTCCGGATGATAAACTAGTATTTGTACTAATGCACCTACATTAGCTGTTTGGTGTATATCAGATTGAGTTATTACATCTCTACTAGACGACGTGCATATCCCTTAAAAATGTTTCCATTTCATCTTTTGTTTGATTAAAATACTCATTGTGATGTCTGCCATAATTAAAAAAGCCATGTTCCAT